>JBBDNX010000156.1:0-6504 GCA_040877345.1 Pirellulales bacterium | reverse complement strand
GCGCCTGCCGCGCTTTGCCACTACGTGAAAGAAGCGCCCGGCCGCTTTGGCCGGGCGTTTCTATTGCCTGCCTCCCGGCCGAACAACCTTCGTCCCACTGAATACTCCCGTCCTAGGCAAGGCTTCGGCCGCCGGGATACGGGGATACTTGGCCGCCGGGATCAGTCCGACGGAAACGGCACCGGCTCGCCGTTCAACTCGCTCAGAGCGTTGCGGGCCGAGCGTTGCTCGGCCTCTTTCTTGTTCCGTCCCCAGGCCGGCTGAAACCGGTTGCGGCCGATCTGGGCGGCCATCTTGAAGCACTTGCTGTGGTCGGGCCCCTTCTCGTCCAGCAGTTGGTAGGTGGGCGTATTGCCGAACTCCCGCTGGGCCAGTTGCTGCAACAGCGACTTGTAGTTGCCGGAATGGTCGCCGCCGGCCGCCAGCTCGATCTCGGGGCCCATGTAGGTCTCGATGAAGGCCCGCGAGGCATCGTCGCCGCCGTCCAGATAGATGGCCGCCACCAGCGATTCGAACACGTCGGCCAGCAGCGAAGGCGGCACGGAGGGGTGGGTGGTCATCCCCTTGCCCAGGAGCAGGAACTTTTCCAGCCCCAGCGCTTCGCTGATCTTGGCGCAGGTCTGGCGGCTGACGACCACCGACTTGATCTTGGTGAGATCACCCTCCAGGTGCTCGGGGTACTGCCTGTAGAGCACCTCGCAGACGACCGCCCCCAGGATCGCATCCCCCAAAAACTCCAGCCGCTCGTTCGAAACCAGCCGGTGGCTGGCTCCGGAGGCGTGCGTCAAGGCCGCGTGCAGCAGCGACTTGTCCTTGAACACGTAGCCGATCCGGCGCTCGCAGCGCTCCAGGTTCAGCCGAAGGTCGGCCATTTCGGGTTCGGATAGTTGGCTCATGCCAGGCCTGCGGGAGTCCCTGTGGCACCCCAAGTTCAAGACATAACCCTAACACCCATCAGCAGTTTTTTCAATCCGACCCTGCTGTCGCCGGCCGCGAGCGGGCGGGCAACCGCCGCGCCCGCGATATCGTGGCCGGCTGGCAAGAAAAATGCGGCCATGGCAACCAACTTGAAGTGAACCCGTTGAAAAGTCATTGCGTAACCGGCAGTAGTGCTTCGTCGCCGCGCCCGGCGCCCTGGACGGTTCGAATCAAACCACCGATATAGATATAAAAGGAGAAGCAGCATGCAGCGCCTGAAGAACCGCGGACGGCAGGTGGCGATCGCCTCGGTCCTGGCGGTCGTCACCGCCTTGGGAGCAACCGCCTGGCAAAGCAACAGCACGGCCCAGGACCGCGATCCAGGCCCCTCCCAGCAGCGTCCCTCTCAGCAGCGTCCCTCTCAGCAGCGTCCCTCTCAGCAGCAGCAGCGTTCCTCTCAGCAGCGCGACCGCCAGACGGCTTCAAACGGCGCCAAGCGCCAGGCCCATTCGCTGTCGGAGGCGTTCCGCCGCGCGGCCGAAGTCGCGGTGCCCACCGTGGTATCGATCCGAACCGCCACCAAACCCCGGGAGATTCGCAGCGGCGACAGGCGGGGCAACCGGCGGTCTCAGCGGGTGAACCCCTTTGAAGGGACCCCCTTCGAGGATTTTTTCAACGACGACGACAGCTTCTCCTTTGGGCCTAACATCCCCGACGGGCGCCGCTTCACTCCTCGCCAGCAGGGGATGGGGTCCGGCGTGGTCGTCGATCCGAGCGGCATCGTCTTGACCAACAACCACGTCGTTCAAGGCGCCGACGAAGTGATCGTGCAATTGGCCGACGGCCGCGAGTTCAAGGCCAGCGACATCAAGACCGATCCGGAAACGGACCTGGCCGTGCTGCGAATCAAGGCCCCCGAGTCGTTGCCCGCGGCCCGCCTGGGCGACTCCAGCCAGCTTCAGGTCGGCGACTGGGTGATCGCCATTGGAACCCCCTTCAACCTCAGCTCCACGGTCAGCGCGGGCATCATCAGCAATGCGGGCCGCGAGCTGCTCTCCAACCAGAGGACCCGCTTCCTGCAGACCGACGCGGCCATCAACCCCGGCAACTCCGGCGGGCCGCTGGTGAACCTGGATGGTGAAGTGGTCGGCATCAACACGGCGATCGCCTCGAGCAGCGGCAGCTTCCAGGGAATCGGCTTCGCCATACCAAGCAGCGTGGCCCGCTGGGTGATGTCGCAACTGATCGAGACGGGTTCGGTTCAGCGGGGCTACCTTGGTGTGAACATCCAGGAGACCAACACCGCGCTGGCCGAGCAGCTCGGCGTCGGCCGGCGGGCGGGTGTCCTGGTGGCCGAAGTGCTTCCGGGCACGCCTGCCGCCGAGGCGGGTTTCGAGGCCGGCGACGTCATCACGGACTATGCGGGCAAGCGAGTCAGCACCCCGCGTGATTTGCAGGAACTGGTCGAGCGGACCGAGATCAACTCCCGCGAGCGCGTGACCGTGGTACGCGACGGCCGCGAGCGCCAGCTCCAGGTCATGGTCAAGCCGCTGCCCAGCCGCGGGCCTCGGCCGGCCGGCTTGGCTGACGAGGAGCCGCAGGAGCAGCCGGCCGACGACGAAGGTTATGCCGACAACGACCTCGGACTCGAGGTCGCCGACCTCACTGACGAGACGGCCCAACAACTCGGCTTCGAAGGCCGGGAAGGCGTGCTCATCGCGGGCGTCGAATCCGACAGCCCGGCCGACCTGGTTGGCCTCTCGGAAGGCATGCTGATCCTCAAGGTCGGCAGGCAGACGGTGACGAGCGTGGACAAGTTCAAGGAAGCGCTCCAGAAAGAGTCGCTCGACGAAGGCGTGCTGCTGCACGTCCGCACGCAGGCCGGAAATCGCTTCGTCGTGCTCAAAAAAGAGTAACGCCCGGCCGGAGACAACTCGTCTCGTCCGCGGTCAGTCTCAAATCGAAAGGGTCCCCTTGGCTCGACAGGCCGCGAGGGGACCTTTTTTTTGCCCTGCTCGGCCGCGGGGGCCTGGCCGGCCGCGGCCGTACCGCGGGCTTCGGCGGACTGAATAGATGGGTTATGTGGGGATTGCGGCCCGTCGGGTCCGCCCCAGCCGGCCCATCTTCCCCGGCGGCGTTAGCCAGCGAAGTGCGGTTTACATTCTTTGGGGGGGTGGGAGCGTCTTGACTCCCCCATGGACGGGGCTAAGAATGCATTGAACTTCGTTGACCCGTTGGGGTGACGACAACCGGTCCGGCGAGCAATTGAAATCAGATCGCCGCCTCCTCCAGTTCGGCCAGGTCGTTTGATTGTGTTTCCGTTGACCGCGGAGATTGGCTTGTTTTTCCGCATTGCGTCGCCGAGTTTTATCATGGTTCCGGCTCCCAGCGACCGCTCGAGCGGGGCAGGTTGGGTCGTGGCAGAGCGTTTGCCGAAATGATCACGCCAAGCCAATCGTGAGGGATCATTCCGCATGTTACGGCTGCCGCGACTCGCCATTGGAACGATCCAAGCGGAAGCAGACACTCAGCCGATCTCATGGGCCTTGATGGAGCTGCTGGTTGCGGCCGGCAGCCAGGTCCAGCATTTTCACTCGCGTGCTTGCTTTTCGCCCTTGAATGCGGCCCTGCCGGTGACGGGGCTCGACTCGCGGCACCTCGATAGCTGGCTGATGTCGCGCGAGGTCTGCCGGGAGATGTTCATTCACGGCTGCGCGGCCACTGATTTGGCCTTGGTGGAGGGCCGATTTGCGTCGCACGACCGGCATGCCGCCAGCGCTTGCTTGGGGCATCCGTTCGGCGAGACGGCCGCCGAGGGGGGCGCCGAAGAGAAGAATGCCCAAGAGGGGAGCAAGCTCGATACACTTTGCGACTGGCTCGACCTGCCGCGGCTGGTGGTGCTGGACGCCTCGCGGATCCAGACTTGCCTGGTGCCGGAGCGGCCCGCGCAGATCGACGGATTGCTTTTGGACCGGGTCCGTGGACCCGGCCAGGCATATCACCTGCAGACCACGCTCGAAGCGTTGTGGGACGTACCGGTACTGGGCGCGCTGGCCTGTTTGCCCGAGCTACGGCAGGCGGTCACGCGCCTGCCTCGCGGCACGGCTCCGCCGCGCGAGTTGTGCCGGGAACTGGCCGATCAGTTGCGGCCCTACGCGGATCCGCGGCGGATCATGGACCTGGCTGCCCGCCGCGAAATGCCGCCGGTGCGGCCGCACCTGTTCCTTGAGCTGCATCCCGCGCCTCCGTCGCGGCGGCTGACCGTGGCCGTGGCATACGACACGGCGTTCAATTGCTATTTTCCCGACACCTTGGACCTGCTCGAGGTGCAGGGGGCCAAGGTGCTCGACTTTTCCCCGTTGCGCGACGAAGCGCTGCCGCACGACACCGATGTGGTCTACATGGGCTGCGGCCACCCGGAGCTGTTCGCCGAGGCGCTGACCGGCAACCACTGCATGCTCTCGGCGCTGCGCAGCCATATCAGCGCCGGACGCCGCGTTTACGCCGAAGGCGGGGGACTGGCGTACCTGTGCCAGTACCTCGAGACCCCCAGCGGCAGCCGGTTTCCGATGGTGGGCGCGCTGCCGGCCGTGGCGCGTTTGAACCCTCGGCCGGCTCGCGTCCGCGCGGTCGAGGTCACGTTGCGGCAGGGGAACTGGCTGGGAGACGCGGGCACCCGCCTGCGCGGGTACCTAAACACCAATTGGCTGTTGGAGCCGGCCGGCCCATTGGCCAGCCACCTGGCCGAGCCGGAGCATGCCCTGGATCTGGTGGGCCGTTACCAGGTGCTCGGCAGCCGGCTGCACCTGAACTTCGCCGCCCATGGCGAAATGCTCAGCAGCTTCTTTACACCCCACCGCTCGGCCGCCGTGCCCGGCGTGGGGGTCCGCTAGGCTACACGTCCAGCGGCGGCTGTCCCACGTAGAGCGACAGCACCTGGCTTTGCACCTTGATGGCCCGTACCAGCACCCAGATTTGATCGGGCGTGAACTTTTCCGGATCCGACTGGGCCAGCCGTTCCAGTTCTTGCGTCATGGCGGCGTGCTGGTCGGTGGCCGCCTGCAATCTCAAACCCGTCTGCTTCCAGGCTTCGGCCAGTCGCCTCTCGTCTTCCAGGGCCGCCACGTCGTCGACGAGGTTGGTCAACAGCAGGCAGAGCCGCGCCACGTCGCGGGGCACCGCCGCCGGTTGGATCTTTTGGATTCGAGCAGCCAAGTCTTGGCAAGTCATCATGGTGCCGCTCCGTAGGATAGGCTTCCAGCAGCTTCCAGCCTGTCGCCATCCGTAGGCTTCCAGCCTGTCGCCGTTGGGATATGTTTCAGTCGGATCCGGCTTCCAGAAGGCCCGGTCTCCCCGGAAGTGATTCCACCGCGAGTGCGGCCTGGGAGTCGATGCCTGGTCACTGTTGCCGGCCGGTCGTCCGCCCGTCAGGGAAACTTTAGCTCAACTTTGGCGGCGGCCAGGCAACGCAGCGCGGTCCAGGCCGACTGGGGCCGGACCGGGCCCGATTGCACCGGCTGTATGGATCAACCCGCCAGAACTCCGGCCATCAGACCAGCGGCGAGCAGCGTTTCGACCAGGCCGGCCACCTGCAGCATGCGCGGGTCGGCTTCGGTCAATAGCTGCTGGCTCTGCCGCGGAAAGACGCTCAGTGCGAACCCCTCGGCCAGAAAAAGTGTCAAAGCGCAAACGGTGATCCAACGGGTGGCATCCACGAGTGTGTCTCTCTCCTTATTGCCTGCCTGCGGCCCGAGGCTTTGTCCTGGTGTTGCCGGCCGGTTTGGCGGCCCCGTGATGCGTCAGTTATAATCGTGGAAACACATCGCGGCTAACCAGCAAGCTGCTTCCCCGGTTGCTCCATGGCTCACCTTGGCGTCAACATCGATCATGTAGCCACCGTCCGGCAGGCGCGCCGCACGATCGAGCCCGATCCCGTTTGGGCGGCCGCCTTGGCCGAGCTGGGCGGGGCCGACGGCATCACCATCCATCTCCGCGAAGACCGGCGCCACATCCAGGACCGCGACCTGCGATTGCTGCGGGAAACGGTCACGGTCAAGCTCAACCTGGAGTTGGCCTGCGCCGACGAGGTGATCGACATCGCCTGCCGCACCAGGCCCGACCAGGCGACCCTCGTCCCGGAGAACCGGCAGGAAGTGACCACCGAGGGCGGCCTGGACGTGCTTGGCCGGCGGGACCGCCTGGCCGAAGCCGTCCAGCGGCTGCGCGACGCGGGCATCGTCGTGAGCCTGTTTCTCGATGCCGACCCGCGCCAGATTGAAGCCGGCCTCGACCTGGGCGCCGACGCGGTCGAGCTGCACACGGGACAGTATGCCCTGGCCGGCGGCGAGCAGGACCGCCGAGCCGAAATCGACAAGCTGCGCCGAGCCGGCGACGCCGTCGTGGCCCGCGGCGCCGTGCTGCACGCCGGGCACGGACTTACGTATCGCAACGTGCGGCCGGTGGCCGAGCTTCCCGGCATCTGCGAGCTGAACATCGGCCACAGCATCGTGGCCCGCGCCCTGTTGGTCGGCTTTCAACAGGCGGTCCGGGAAATGAAACAACTCATCGCCTGAGCCGGTGCAGGCA
>JBBDNX010000155.1:0-6551 GCA_040877345.1 Pirellulales bacterium | reverse complement strand
CTCGCGGCAGGCCGGTTCGCCGAGCCTGGCCGACGTGCCCGCCTTTGCCGAAGCCCGCGCGGCGCGTGCCGCCGACGCCGCGGCTTGGGCCTGGGCCGGACTCGACACCGTCCGCAAGCTGCCTAACGTCGAGAAGGCGCTCTCAAGCCCCAACAACAACCCGCCGGGCGAGCTGCTGTTGGGCGGCGTGCTCGAAGCGGCCCGCCACGCGCCCTATGCCGCCGCCAGCCTGCATCTGGACGGCGGCACGCTTCGTCTGCGGGCTTACATGCCGCGCGACGCTGCCCAAGTCGCCCCTGCCCGCTCATGGTACTTTGCCGAGGCCGAAGGCGCCCCCGCGGCAGTCGAGTTGCCCGGCACGATTGCCACGCTGTCGGTGGTCCGCGACCTGGGCGCGTTCTGGTTGTCGCGGGGCGATCTGTTCGACGAGCAGACCGTCGCCGGCTTCGCCCAGGCCGACACGCAATTGGGATTGTTCTTCTCCGGGCGTGATTTTGGCTCCGAGGTGCTTGGTGAGTTAAAGCCCGGTTGGCAATTCATCGTGGTCCGCCAGGAGTTCAGCGATCAGCCGGTGCCGGCCCTCAAGCTGCCCGCCATGGCCCTGGTGCTGACCATGCAGCACCCCGACGACTTTGCCAGGCACCTGCTGATTGCTTATCAAAAGGTGATCGGGCTGACGAACATTGTCGGCGGCCAGCAGGGGCAGCCTCAATTGCTCCTGGGCACCGAAGAGTACCAGGGAGCGAGCATTTCCACGGCCAGCTACCTTCCGCCCCAAAAGGCAGAGCCGGGCAAAGCGCCCCTCAACTACAACTTCAGTCCGGCCTGCGCCCGCGTCGGCGACCACTTCGTGTTTGGCTCCACCCTGGGCATCGTCAAGCAACTAGTCGATGCGTTGGGCAGCGGAGGAAGCTCCACTGCGGCAACCGGCAACTTCGAGTTGGCCCTGCAGGCTGCCCCGCTCGGCGCTATTCTGGACGACAACCGCGAGCTGTTGATCAGTCAGAACATGCTTAGCCAGGGGAACGACCGCAGCGAGGCCGAGCAGGCCATCGCCACGCTGCTTCGGCTCATCAAGGCGGTGAACAAGGCCAGCCTCCGCCTGACCACCGAGCCCACCATGCTGGGGTTCGAGTTATTGATCGAGGCTGATGCCCCAGGCCCGTAGGCGATTCCGGCCGGGGGGAAACTTGCCAAACGGGGGCCTCCTTCATAGACTAGAGCCAGTCGAATGCCAGCGGATTGTGACGTTTCACTGGAAAACCGAGAAAGGAGATTCCTGCCATTATGAGATTACTTCCAAGCTTCGGCCTGGCGGCGGCCTTGGTGGCCGGCGCCACGACCGCAGGCGCCGATGAACTGAAGAGCGGCCTCGACGTCGATGCCTCGGTCGGTGCCTTTGACGTGTTAAAAATTGCGGGCGCCGAGGACGACGGCGTCTCCGTGGGCCAGAGACTCTGCTATCGCTGAAAGTACGGTGCTCGACCCGTCGTCATGATTTTCGCCCGAAAATCAGACGCGGCCTTGGCCAGTTTGGTCAAGAAGCTCGACGCGCTTGTGGCGAAGCACGAAGACAAGGAATTGCGTGTCTTCGTCAACCTTCTGGGTGAGGACCAGGACGCTCTGGAAGAGCAGGCCAAGGAGCTTGCCAAAAAGAGCGAAGCCAAGCATACCCCGATCGTGGTCCCGGTCGAATTCGAGAACGGCCCCGAGAACTTCGGCATCAACCCCGATGCCGAAGTGAGCGTGATGCTCTATAGCGGGATCAAGGTCAAGGCCAACCACGCCTTCGGCCCTGGCGAACTGAAGAAGGAGAAAGGCGAGGAGGCCATCCTGGCCGACGTACCCAAGATCCTGGAGGGATAACTTCGCAATTGCGAGGTGATTCATCCGGCACACCGCTGAGACGGGCGTGAAGGCTCGTCCCGTTTCACACTCCGATTGCTCGACACAACACCTGGCCGCGGTCTCGCCGGTTTCCGGATTGAGGCCGCGGCCGCGGTGCTTTATCGGTGTCTATGGAGCCTCGAGCAGCTCGGCCACCAGCGCCTCGACATCCTGGTACGTAAACGGCTCGCGCTTGGCGTCCGTGTTATCGAACCGCCTGGCCAACTGGCCTTGCTGATCGTAGACGAAAACCGCCGGCACGCTGGCAAAGCCGAACTTTTTATACAGCTCCTCCGAGGGGTCGCTGGAAATCAGATTGTCGAACGCGGCGACTTGCTCTTTCAGGAATGCGAGCACCTTGTCCCGGTGCTGCTCGGGCTTCTCGTCGCCGATCCCCTCGAAGTCCAAGCTCAAGCTGATGCACGCCGCCCGGTCGGGCCCGTACTTCTCGTGCAGTGCCACCAGGCCCGGGAATTCCTTCATGCACGGCTCGCACCAGGTGCTCCACGCATCCAGCACGACCACCTTGCCCTGCTTCTCGCGGACCAGGGACAGGATTCCCTCGTAGTCCTTGATCTGCAGGGTCACCGCGTCATCGGACGCGCGCTGCTTGCCGGCCGGATCCGCCTGGTCGGTCTTGGCTGCCTCCTCTTGGCCGGGGACGTTGGGCACGGTCTTGGACCGTTCGCAGCCCGGCAGCAACAGGACCATCGAGAACAGCAGCAACGAGCGTTTCATTCCATTCTCCATGCAAGATGCCCAGCCCGCACTTGTTGAGCCCAGATCAAAGCGATTTCAGGTATTCGATCAAGTCAGCCCGTTCGCCGTCGCCCAGCTCGCTGGTGCCGGCCACGTCGGCCGGATTATGCGGACCGCTCAACAACTGCTCCAGGCTCTTGGCCCGGCCGTCGTGCAAGTAGCGGACACGGCCATACAAGCCATTCAGCGACGGCGTGTTGAATCCCTTGTAGACGTCGCGCGGGCGGCCCAGCCCCACGTCGTGGATCTGACCATCGGTGAAGTGCCGCCCGTTATGGCATGTTGAGCAGGCCGCCTTGGCGCTCTCGAAGACTTGTTTGCCACGCTGGGCCGCTTCGCTCAGAGTGCCGTCCCGGTCGCGATACGGATTGGGCGGCGGCTCGATCGAATCGATAAACGCCAACAGCGCCTGCACGTCGTCGCCCGTGGGCCGTGGGCCGAGCATGGTTTCGGTCAAGCTCTTGTGCATGGCCGCCTCGAGATCGGTCTGCCACCCATGCCAGGTCCAGGGACCCGTGTGCCGCAGGTTGGATAAGGCCAGCACGGTCTTGAACGTGCGATCCGATCCGTCGTTGCTGGTATCCATCGCCACCGCGTTGGTGCCACCCTCGTAATGGCAGCTATGGCAGCTATACCACTGGTCCAGGCTGCGGCCTCCGTCGTAGAAGATTGCCTCGCCGCGGCGGGCCAACGATGGCTGTGCGGGACCGCCCAAGTCGATCGTCTGTGCGACCCCGCGGGATTCGAGATCCACAACCTGCACCGCATTGGCAAGGTAGTTGGCCACGAAGACGCGGCGATCGTCGCGCGCCATGCGGACGCCCATCGGCCGCCCGCCCAAGGGCACGCGGTAGAACTTCTCCGGATGGCCCAACAGCAGAGGATCGATGTGGTCCCCCGGCCCCCCATGGTCCTGAAACACCAGGTCCTTCATACGGTAGACCAGCAGCTCATGCGTCCCCGACGCCGAGGCGACCAGCCATTGTTCGTCGCTGGTGAGTGCGATCCCGTAGGGATCGCTGACCGCCTCGCCGCGCGGGTCGAGCGTCATCGCCTGCCGGCGGACCGGCCCATCCAGCCGCAGCCTGGCGATGCGGGTCCCCAGCACCCAGCCCAGTTGGATATTGCGCTGCGTAATCGGATTCGTGCGGTAGATCATCCAGGGAAAGTAGGCGTACTTGCCGTCGCCGGACGGCACCAGGTGACCGACGTTGATGCCGCCGAACTTTTCCTGATACAGCAAGCGGCGGGAATGCGTGTCGACTACCGAGACGCTCTGGTCGCCGCTGGTGCCCACTGCCAGGCGGCTGCCGTCGGGCGACAGCGCCAGGTGCCGCGGCCAGCGCCCCACGTCGATCTGGCCAATCACCTCCAGCGCTTCGAGATCCACTACGGCCACCGCGGCCGCAGCCTGCAGCGCCACGTAGGCCACTCGGCCATCTGCCGCGACGGCGACGCCCACCGGTTCGAAACCCACCCGGACCGATCCGGCACCGCTCAGCCTGCCTTCGGCCAGTTCCAGCATGTCGAGAGTACCCGAATGAGTGCAGGCCACGAGCACTCGTCTGCCATCCGGTGTGAGCGCCAGGCCGCCGGGCCGGCTGCCGACCTCGATCTCCTGGACGACCCTACCGCCGGCAACGTCGACGAGCGAGACGGTGTTCGATGTCTGGTTGGCCGTGATCAGCCAGCGCTCGTCGGCCGACAGCACCAGGTCGACGGGCGAGCGGTCCGGCGATTCGGCCTTGGCTCTTATTGGTGCCAGCGCGGATATCGCGGCGGCCAGGTACAGGCAGACGCCCAGCGTCGCGGCGAGGGGTCGTCGCGGCCGGTGGGAGGCATATTGCATCGGCTGGTCTCGCGAAACGAGGAGTGAGTCAGGCGGATCGTGCTGGCTGGCCGGTTCATGGTATCCCGCAAGGCCTCCGCCTGACAAGGTTCGGCATGGGCCGGTGGGGGGCTTGGACCCAGCGATGCCTCTGCGAACGCTCCACCTGGTCCCTTCAACGGCGAATCCAGAACTCTGGTGAGGCAACGGCCCGAATTCTGGCGAATTCGGCTACCAGCCGCAGCAGTCATCAACCGGCGGAATTGCACGTCCAGTGGCGCACGCGGCGAATCCTCGAATTACAATAGAACGGTGGCGAGTTGAGGCGTTTTCAAGGCCGGTTTCTTTCCTTGAGGAGCGGCGCGCGTGCGAACGATGTTGCTGATGACCGCCTGGATGGCCTGCTCGGCCTGCGTCGCCACGGGCCAGTTTCCCGGCACCGAGAGCACTAAGGGGCCGCAACCGGACAAGGAGCAGGTGCAGCGATGGGAGTTCGGCATCGTCGTGACGGCCGCCTCGGGACCTTGCCGGGGCATTGTCGGGACGACCACGGTGCCGGTGGACTGGCCGGAGCAGCGGATCCGAATCGTGGAGGAGGACTTTTCCCCCTTTGCCCGCGTCAGCTACCGCACGGTGGGGGGCAACGTCAAGCAGATGGTGGTTGCGATTCCCGAGCTGCCGGCGGGTGAGGAGGCCCGCGCGGTGATCACCGTCGAGGTCAGCCGCCACTCGCTCTTGCCGCCGCCGGCGGCCGATATCTTTCAGATCCCGCCCAGGGCAAAGCTGCCCAAGGACGTGCGGCCCTATCTGGGGTCCAGCCCCTACATCGAGAGCCAGAACGGCAAGATCAAGTCGCTGGCCCGCCAGATCATGAAGGACACCGAAGGGCAGCCGGACTGGAACCGCGTCGAGGCAATCTACGACTGGGTCCGCGAGCACGTGGAGTACAAGGAAGGGCCCATGAAGGGGGCCGTGGCGGCCCTGAAGGACGAGACGGGCGATTGCGAGGAGCTGACCTCGTTGTTCATCGCCTTGTGCCGGGCGAGCGGTATCCCCGCCCGCACGGTCTGGATCCCCGGCCACTGTTATCCGGAGTTTTACCTCCAAGACGCGGACGGCGAGGGATACTGGTTTCCCTGCCAGGCGGCCGGCACGCGGGCTTTCGGCGGCATGCCGGAGTATCGTCCGGTGCTTCAGAAGGGAGACAACATTCGCCTGCCCGAAAAACCTCGCGAGGCGCAGCGCTACGCGATCGACTACCTGACCGGAGCAGGCGGCAAGCCCAAGGTCAAATTCATCCGCCGTGCGGTCGACGCGGTCCGCTAATGACGAATCGCCAGCCCCATCAGCCCGCGCAAGCTGGACTCGGCGCGTGGCCATTCAGGCCGCTCGCGGTTACCTACCCCCGTCGTCACGCGGCTTGACTCCTATTCTGCCTTCATCCTTCTGCCTTCTGCCTTCCACGTCTCGCGCCAGGCCCGCACGCCCAAGGGATCCGAAGGATCGCAGGCCAGCAGTTGGTCCACCACGGCCAGGGCCTGCTCGTCCTGGCCAAGCTCGCGCAGGCACCAGGCGAGCCCCTTGGCGGCTTCGAGAAAGGCCTGGTTGGCCGGCACCCGATAAGGCAAAGCGCCGCCCAGGCCGGCGGGCGGAAGGGCCGAGAGGCCGATGTCATAGGCGTAGCCGAAGTGGGCCCGCGCGAGTTTGAGGTCTCCCTGCTCCATGGCCAGCTCGCCGAGCAGCCGATGGGCGGCCACGAAGTCGCTGCAGCCGTTCAGCAGCCAGCGCAGCTCGTCGGTGGCGACCTCCACCTCGCCCGCGTCGATCATCTGCCGCACCTCTTCCAAGTCGTCCAGACGTTCCTGCGCGCAGCGCGGGTGGACCAATTCGTAAGCGTTCTCCGATCCCCGGCGGCGGATCTTGAGCGCGCCGCGGCGGCCTTGCGGGCGCGGCGGCTGCGCTCGCCGATGCGGTCCGCCGCCTGGCCGCTTGGGTTCCCGTTTGGCTGCCAACTTCAGTCCCCTGCAAAGAAACCGGCTTCGAGAATAAGGCCTGCCCGTTGTCCGCAGTGTATCGG
>JBBDNX010000154.1:0-6553 GCA_040877345.1 Pirellulales bacterium | reverse complement strand
CTGATCGTGTGGGGCAACCGCGGCATGCTGGCCCTGGTCGAGACGGCCGCCGCATCGCCGGGAAAGTACCAGGAGCTGGCTCGCCGAGCCAATGTATTCTCCAGCGACGTCTGGCCGCACGTCGTCCTCTCGGGCCGGCGGCTGTACTTGAAGGACCGCGACGGCAACCTGAAGTGCTTCGTGCTGAAAGATTGACCAGTGGGGCCGCCATGGGATCGGTCACCGCGGAGTTTGAGCTGGAGCTAGCGCGGCTGCGGGCCCGGTTCCCGGCGGATCCGCGGGCCGAGCTGCTGCGGCTCTTCCTGATTGCGCTGGAGCGGGAAGAGCTGGTGTCGGTCGGCTACCGCGAGTCGCTGATGGTCGAACGTCTGAACCAGATGCCGCTGCCGGACGGAGTGCGCGAGCTGGTTCGCCACGCGCTGATTTGGATCTGGAAAGACGAGGAGATGCACTCGATCTATATCCGCGGCGCCATCCTCCGCTTGGGCAACGCACGTCTGCGGACCCAGGCGCTTTTGACGCAGGCGGCGGGAGGGCTGGGTGGTTGGGCCAGCTCGGTGCTGCAGCACAGCCGCGGGCGGCGGGCGCCTCTTTCGCGGCTGGCGGCCTCGGCGATCGCGGCCGCGGGGAAGCTGCTCGGCAAGGTGCCGAAGGAAGTTCGCCATCATCTCAAGTACGGTCCGTTCCGCGATTTTTGCCTGTTCAACGTCGAGGCCGAGCAGACCGCCGCGATCTGCTGGCGGCGGATTGCCCAGCTCGCCGCCGGCCAGCCGGAGCTAGACGAGCGGTTGCTGGGCGACTTCCGCCGCGTTGCCGAAGATGAAGACCGCCACGAGCGTATCTTCCGGGTCCTGGCTTCAGCACTGGATGACCAGGACCGCCTGGCGGACGGATTCAGCGCCCAGCTCCTTGCCCAGCGGATCGGCGAGGTCGGCGAAGCGTTCCTGCCGCGCTCGTTTCGCGGCGCTTCGGCCGCGGAGAACCCGCTGGGCAGCGGAGGACGGGTCTGGTCGCTGCGGGGAACATCGATCGATGAAAAACTCGGCCTGTTCGGACGCCTGCTCCGAGAGTCGGACCTGGGCGAGTGCGTTGCGGCCCGAGCCGGGCGCCTGGGCAAGCCGGTCGCCCAGATGCGGGTCGTCGTCAAGCCTACCTTCATGTTGGGTTACAGCCGCCGCGACCGCTCGCCGATCACGGATCCCTCTCTTCTGGCCGAGTTGTGCCGCTTTTTACGCGAGGAAGTCGCCTGCGCGGACGTGGCTGTGCTGGAGGGGCCCAATATCTACGACCACTTCTTTCATCGCCGGTCGGTTGAGAGCGTCGCCGAATACTTCGGCATCCGTTCACCGCATTTTCGCGTCGTCGACGCGTCGCGCGAGCAGGTTGCGCACGCCTACCGGCGGGGGATGGCCCAGTACACCGTGGCGCGGACCTGGAAAGAGGCTGACTTCCGCATCTCGTTTCCCAAGTTGCGGAGCCATCCGATCGAGCTGGCGCTGCTGGCGATCGGCAACGCGGAATGGGTCGGCGGCCGCTGCGACGAGTTCCTTTTCATCGAGCGGCAAGCGAGCCGGGCCACCGCGGTCATGATGCTGCTCGACGAGTTTCCGCCTCATTTTGCAATGATCGACGGCTACGACGAAGCGCCGGACGGCCTGGTGGGAGTGATGGGCTGCGCGCGGCCGAGGCGGCCGCTTCGATTCTACGCCGGTGCCGATGCGCTGGCCGTCGATATGCTGGCTGCCCGGCACTTGGGGATCGCCGATCCGCGCGAGTCGAGCCTGCTGCAGGCGGCTTTCCACTGGTTTGGAGGATGGTCGCGGCAGATCGAAGTCATCGGATGCGACGAGCCCATTCGCGACTGGCGCGGACCCTATTCGAACGAGCTGTGGGCCTTGCTGAGCCTCTTGGCCTGGCCCGTTTACATGATGGGCAGCGGCCGCGGCCGCTTGTTCGTGCCCGAGATGGATGCCCAGGCCTTCCCGTCGATCAACCGCGAGGGCCTGCTCCTGCGGCTCTCGCGGCAAGCCGTTCGCCGGCTGCTCGGCCTGAAACTTCGCCCGCACCATTGATCGCCGGAAAACCCGCATGGCAAACCGGCGCAGTGTCGCGGTCGTGGGTGGCGGCGTGGGCGGACTGGCCGCCGCGGCCCTGCTGGCGCGGCATGGTTTCGATGTCCAGGTATTCGAGGCCCGCGGCGGTCCGGGCGGCCTGGCTTCGGCCTACGAGGTGGAGGGATTTCGATTCGATGCGGGGCCGTATATTCTGCTGGACCGGCCGGGGTTGGAGTGGGTGTTCAGCCGTCTGGAGTGCGATCTCGGCACGCACGTCCAATTGCGGCGGATCGAACGGGTGTACGAGGTAAGTGGACCGGAGACTTCGCCGGTTGAAATCGACGACTCACTGGACGCGACGGCTGAGCGGATCGAGCGGGCCTGGCCCTCGCAGGGCCGCCGCTACCAAGCGTTCGTCGAGCGGATGTGGCGGATCTATGGCCAGTTGCAGCCTCTGCAGTGGGTTTCGGCTCCCAATGCCGTCGAGCTGGCGCGGGTCGGCGGTTGGCGTAGCATTGCGTTTCTCCTGCGGTCCTTGCGGTCGGTGCTCAAGGGGACGGGGTTGCCTGGTCCCGTGCAGCACGCCATCGGAATCTGGACGCACGTGGCGGGCCAGAACTTGCGCCGCGCTCCATCGCCGCTGGCACTGGTCTCGGCCTTGATCCACCATGCCGGGGCCTGGTACCCGGCGCGGGGGATCGGGCAAGTGGCCGAAAGCCTGGCCAAGATCGCCGCCGAGTCCGGCGTCCGATTCCACTACAACACGGCGGTCGAGGCCATCGTGTGCCGGGGCCGAAAGGCGCAAGGCGTGCGGACCAGCGACGGCAGCTTCGTGCCGGCGGATGCCGTGCTCGCCAACTCGCACGGAGTCGGCACCTACCTGGAACTGCTCGATTCCGATGCCATCCCGCTTCCGCGCCGCAGGCGCCGCTGGCTTGAACGGCTGCCGCTGCAGTCGCCCGGCATTTGCATCTATTTGGCGGTCAAGGGACGCACGCCGCCCCCTTATCTGCGGTTTCACTTACCGGACAAGAACCGGTTGTGCCGCCTGCTGATTACTCCCTCCAACTTGTCGGAGCCGGCCGGCGCTGGGGAACCATCATGGTGGCCGGCGCGGCTGCTGGCGCCGATGAGCCAGGACGAGGCGCAGTCGGCGGGTTCATCCGCCGCACGCGATTACCGGGACCGCGTGCTCGCCGAGACGTGGTGGCAGGAATGCGTGCCGGAGCACCGGGTGCTCGCGGTACGGCTGCCTGCGGATTGGGGGCGCGACTTTCACCTGTACCGCAACAGCATGAACCCGGCGATGACGGCCAGTTTCATGCGGGCAGGACGGTTAAGCCATCGAAGTCCCTACGTCAGCGGACTGTACCTGGCGGGCAGCTCGACGCATCCTGGCCAATGGGTCAGCTTCTGCGCGGTTTCGGGCATTCTGGCGGCCGATTGCCTGCGAGAGGATTTTGGCTGATGCTTCCCACCCGGACCGAAACTGATTGCGGCCGGCAGGTCAGGCTGGCGCGCCTCGGCGACGGTCCGCCGCTGATCTTGTTGCACGGATATCCCGACAACCTGCAGATCTGGTGTGAGCTGGCTCCTCGCTTGGCTGGCCGGTTTCATGTGATCGCCTTCGATTGGCCCGGCATGGGACAGAGCGAGGCCTGGCCGGGCGGCTCCACGCCGGTCCACATGGCCGATCGGCTGCTGGCGCTCGTCGATGCCTGGAAGCTGGCCAAAGTCAGCCTGTTGGGGATGGACATGGGCGGCCAGCCGGCACTGGCGTTTGCGGCGCGTCATCCGGAGCGAATCGAGCGGCTGGTGGTGATGAACTCGCTTTTGTTCGGCGACGAGCCGACCTCGTGGGAGATTCGCGTTCTTCGGCGGTTCGGCTGGAATCGGCTGATTCTGCGTTATGGACCGCGCCTCGTCTTCCGCCGGGCCTTGAGAACCTTTTTGCCGCGCAGAATCCGCTTGCCGGGGGATCTGCGCGCGGATCTATGGAACGCCTTTCGCCGTCATACGGTGCGGCGGTTCATCTCGAAGATGTGCGCCGGTTACCAGGGGACGTTGCCCTCGCTGCCGGCCCTATACCGGCGGATCGGTTGCCCGACGATGGCCCTCTGGGGCGAGGCCGACGCGCACTTTCCCCCTGTGCACGCCGTGCGGTTGGGTCAAAGCGTGCCCGGCGCCCAGGTCGCGTTGATCCCCGGCGCCCACCACTGGATGGCCTGGTATCTGCCGGATATCGTGGCGGAGAGAGTGACCACGTTCCTGCAACCCGATTGCTGAGGCCGGCATCTCCAACGACTTTTACCCGACCATCCTCGACATGGCCGGCCTGCCGCCGCGACCGCGGCAGCATCTTGACGGCGTGAGCCTCGTCGGGCTCTTGCGGGGGGAGCCGGCGCCGCCACGCGATGCGCTGTACTGGCACTATCCGCATACGCCGACCAGGGCGGCTTTCCGGGCGGGGCGATCCGGATGGGCGACTGGAAGCTGATCGAGCGCTACGAGGATGGCCGAGTGCACTTGTTCAACCTCGAGGACGACCTTGCCGAGCGGCACGATCTGGCCGGCGAACATCCGGACCGCGTCGCCGCCATGCGCCAGCGGCTGCACGCCTGGTACAAGGAGGTCGGCGCCAGGTTCCTCCAGGCCCGGCCGGGCGGCCCGCCGCCATGGCAGCCCGCTGGTTTCTAGCTTGCTATCAGCCATCTGGCCTTGTGGGTTTGAGAGACAGGGATTAGCATTGCGGCCCCTGTAAGCCTCGCCCGTGCCAGGAGGGCCGCCGGCGGCGGCTTCCAGGCCACGTACGGAAAGGACTCCGTAGACATGCCGCTCAACCTGGCCGAGCTCGCCAATCTGGTCCGTGGACGCGTCCTTGGCGACGGCCGACTGGAAGCGCTTGGGCAACTTCAAATTCATGGGGCCGCCCCGCTGGGCGACGCCCGGCCGGGCGACATCACGTTCATCGGCGCTGCCGACAAGATGCACCGGCTGGCCAACTGCCAGGCCTCGGCCGCCTTGGTTCCAAACGGCGTCGGGCCGGACGATCCCGCCGTCGGGCGCCTGGCACTGGTGCAGGTGGACGATGTGACGTCGGCCTTCACCCGGCTGGTGACGCACTTCCGTCCCCCGCGGCGCCGGGCTCGCGTCGGCTTGAGCTCGAAGGCCACGATCAGTGCCTCGGCCCGCATCGGCGCCGGAGTGGATGTCTATCCCGGCGCGACCGTCGGCGACGACGTGCAGATCGGCGGCGGTTCGACGATTCACGCCGGCGTCCACGTCATGGCCGGCTGCCGGCTGGGGGAAGACGTGACCATCTTTCCCAACGCCGTGCTGTACGAAAACACGGTGGTGGGTCCGCGGTCGATCATCCACGCCGGCGCGGTGCTGGGCGCCTACGGCTTCGGTTACACGCTCGTCGCCGGCCGGCACCAGCTTTCGGCCCAACTGGGCTACGTCGAATTGGCCGCCGACGTCGAAGTGGGCGCATCGAGCACGATCGACCGGGGCACCTACGGCGCCACGTTCATCGGCGAAGGGACCAAGATCGACAACCTGGTGATGATCGCGCACAACTGCCGGCTCGGCCGGCACAACCTGATTTGCTCGCAGGTGGGAATCGCCGGCAGCACGACCACCGGCGACCACGTGGTGATGGCCGGCCAGGCAGGCGTGCGCGACCACGTACACATCGGCGACCGCGCGGTGCTGGCCGCCAAGGCCGGGGTGCCCAACGACGTGCCGGCCGACACGATGGTCATCGGCACGCCGGCCAAGCCCGAGCGCGAACAAAAGCTGATTTTTGCCGCGATCGCCCGGCTGCCCGAGCTGCGCCGGCAGTTCAAGGCCCTGCAAGCCGCGGTGGCCCGGCTGGAAAACCCGACCGGCACCAACGGGCACAACCGCGCGGCATGAACCACCTCCAGCCACCTACCGGCATCCCGGCGCACGGCCGCTCCAAGGTGGGCCTTTTGGCCGGCTGGGGCCGTTATCCGCTGGTCGTGGCCGAGGCGCTTGTCGGGCAAGGCTACCTCACGTATTGCCTGGGGGTGAAGGGGCACGCCGACCCGGCTCTGGCCGCCGTTTGCCACGACTTTCGCTGGCTGGGCCTGGCGCGGCTGGGCGAGGCGGCGCGCTATTTCAAACGGCACGGCGTGCGCGACGTGACGATGGCCGGCAAGATCCACAAGGCCCTCTTGTTCGGGCGCTGGGCCTGGCTCAAGCATCTGCCCGACTACCGCACGCTGCGGAGGTTCTATAAGCACTTCCTGCTCAACCGCCGCGATCGCCAGGACGACACCTTGCTCATGGCCGTGGTGAAGGAATTCGCAGTGGACGGAATCCATTTCGCGCCGGCCACCGACTACGTACCGGAGTTGCTCGTGAAGTTCGGACAACTGACGCGCCGCGGCCCATCGGCCGCGCAGCAACAAGACATCGAGTTCGGCTGGAAGCTGGCCAAGGAAATGGGCCGGCTCGACGTGGGCCAGAGCGTG
>JBBDNX010000153.1:0-1265 GCA_040877345.1 Pirellulales bacterium | reverse complement strand
GGCATGACGGGACGGACCTCTGACAAAAACTCCACGGTTTCCAACAACGCCTTGGCGTAACTCCGGGCCAGGCCGGGCAGCGCCCAAAGCACCCAGGCGTCGCAGCACTGCTCTTCAGCCTGCTGGAAACGCCGCCGCGCCCACCAGGCGACCGGGTGCCACCAGTACAGACCCAACACCACCAGTTCCAGCCAGCGCACCCAGTGGTCGCGCCGCCGCAAATGGGCCAGTTCATGAGCCAACAGCGTGACGTGTTGCTGGTGATCGAGGCGGTCCAGCAACGCGTGAGGCAACAGCACCGACGGCCGCCCGCTCAGTGTCCACAGCAGCGGCGGCACGCGGCCGCCGATCACCCGCAGCTCGGGCGGGCGCGGCAACCCGATGCGGCGGGACAGAACGGCCGCCTCCGCCTGCAATCGCTCGCAGGCAGGCTGCGAGTGCCGCAGCAGGCGGCTGAAGCGAGCGATCCGTACGGCAACCAGAAGCCACCAGCCACAAGAACCGGCCAGCCATGCGCCTCCGATCAGCAACGCCCACGGCAGCGTACGCCAGCGGCTAACCCTTGAGGCTTCGTCGAGCGAGAGCCCGGCACCAGTATCCTCCGGCGGCATCGAGCCCCCCCGATCATCGCCATAGAGCTGTTCGAACGAGAGCGAAGCCGGCTCGTTGGCAATGCCCAACCCGTTGGCTGCCGGCGCGGCCACGGGGGCGTCGCCCCTTGCGGCCGGCCCGATTCCGCGAGGCTGCTCTTCTCCAGCCTCGTGCTTCCAGCCTGCGGTCTGCGTTGACGTGCGCTGTGCCGGCTCAGGGGCGACAAGGCCGGTCAATTCCACCGGCAAGCGAACCAGCGGTGGCGTAATCAGCTTCACGAGCACCAGCAGCCACAGGCAATAGACCACCGGAGGGCGGCGGCAGACCAGGCTTGCCACCGCCGCCAGCAGCGCCAGCACCGTGGCCACGGCCGCGTTCACCAGACCGAGTTCCAAGAGCCCTGGCATCAGCTCACTCCTGCTTCCCGCGGGGCGGTTCTTCCAACAGCTTGCGGAGCATCTCGCGCTCGCGAACGGTCAAGCGGCCCGAACGGACCAGGTGCATCAACAGCGGCGTCAGCGAGCCATCGCACAGCTTCTCCGCCACGTCCTGCAGCCGCTGCCCCACCAGGTCGCCGCGCTCGATCGTGGGCCGGAATACATGGGCGAAGCCGCTCCGGTCGCGGCTCACGCAGTGCTTGCCTTCCAGCCGCTCGAGCAATTTCTGCACGGTCG
>JBBDNX010000152.1:0-6586 GCA_040877345.1 Pirellulales bacterium | reverse complement strand
GCAGAAGGAGGAAGGAGGAAGGAGGAAGGAGGACCGGTTGTTCTCTCTGGGAGATTTGTCAGACACTGTCTGGCAAATTGCAAGCTGGAGCTAGGCCCGGCGCCGGGAGGAAGAGGAAAGAGGGCAAAAGACGGATGAGGGGCAGCCAGCCCGGTCCCGCTCCCCCCGCTGCCTGCCGGCGGCTTGGGGCAAGTTGCTTTACTTCGGTTGGGGCGGGTTTATACTAAACCCCCGGTAATGGTTTCGGCCGCCAAGGTGATGCGGCAGGGGTTTGCCGCCGACTCGGGTGAAGGACAAGTCAGGATGGGGGCAACGGCGGCGTTCAATCGCGGTGCGGGATCGCTTGGCATGGCCTCCCAACACGTGCTGGATGTGGAAGGGCTGCTGGCACCGATTGCCGGTGACAGCCCGTGCGGCGTTGATCTCAAGTGGGACCCGGTCTACGACCTGATCAAGGCCGCCCGCCAACAGGTGGACCGGGGGATGATCGAGGCCGACCAACCCGTTACGGCCAATTGGCCGCTGGTGGTCGAACTGACCGGCGAGGCGCTGGCGGGCCGCAGCAAGGACCTGATGCTGGCGGGCTGGCTGACCGAGGCGCTGGTCCATCTGGATGGCTTCTCGGGGCTGACCGACGGGCTGAAGCTGATCGACGGTCTGTTAGACCGGTACTGGGAGGAGGTGTATCCGCGGGTCGAGGATGGAGACCTGGAGGCCAGGGTCGCCCCTTTGGCATGGCTGACGGAGGCGGACCGGGGCGCCAAGTTGCCCAACAACCTGCGGGAATCTCCGCTGGCCCCGGGTGAGGACGAAGGGCAGCCGTATAGCTGGGTCTACTGGAAGTCGCGGTACGTGACCAAGGGGGAGAAGGAGGACGAAGAGGCCTTCGCCCGCCGCAAGGAGCAGGCCGACGTGAGGTCGCGGAGGTTCGAAGAGGCGGTGGCAGCGACACCGCTGGCGTACTATGTCGAGCTAAGACGGACGATGCAGGAGTGCAGCCAGGAGTTGGCACAACTGGATCGGAAGCTGGATGAACGGTTTGGCAAGGCAGCGCCCGGCACGACCGCCTTCAAACAGGCGCTTGCCGACTGCGAGGCGCTGGTGCGGCGGATCCTGAAAGACAAAGGGGGCGCCGAGATGGATTCAACGGACACGAGCGGCGAGGAACAGGCTCAAGGGTCCAACGGCGAGCCGCGGCGGATTGGCGGGCCGATCGGCTCGCGGGACGAGGCGTTCCGGCGACTGGCCGAAGTGGCCGCGTATCTGAGGAGGACCGAACCTCAAAGCCCCGTGCCGCTGTTGATCGACCGGGCGGTGTCGTGGGGTCAGATGCCGTTCGAGCAGTTGCTGATGGAGTTGATCAAGGACAGCTCGCTGCGCAGCCAGGTCGGGGAAGTGTTGGGACTGCGGCGGGACGAAGGGTAGGGGAAGGAAGAAGGAGGAAGGAAGACGACAAGGGGACAAGGCGACAAGGGGAGACGAAGACGCCGGGGGCGTCCTGAAGATGAATTGACAAACTGAAAGTGACAACTCTTTTCTTTATTTGGGGAAACGACTCTTTATTTGGGGAAACGACATGGCCAAGGAAAGTACGCAGCACAAGCTGGACCGCGTGCGTAAGCCGCGGGTGCAGATTACGTACGACGTGGAAATCGACGGGGCGATGCAGCTCAAGGAGCTGCCGTTCGTGGTGGGGGTGCTGGGAGACTTTTCGGGCAAACCGGACCAGCCGCTGCCAGTGATGAAGGACCGCAAATTCGTGGAGATCGACCGGGACAACTTCGACAAGGTGCTGGCGGGTTCCAAGCCGCGAGTGGCCTTCCGGGTGGACGACAAGCTGACGGGCAAGGAAGGATCGCAGTTGAACGTGGAGTTGCGATTCTCGAGCCTGGAGGATTTCGAGCCGGAAAACGTGGTCAAGCAAGTCGAGCCCCTGAAGAAACTGCTGGAGACCCGCGACAAGCTCAAGAACTTGCTCAACAAGATGGAAGGCAACGACAAACTGGTGGCGCTGCTTGACGACGTGATCAAGAGCACCGACCAACGCGAACAATTGTCCAAACCGCTGGGCGTGGAAGGCGGCGCGGAAGGCAGTGGCGCGGACGAACCAACCTCTTGAGACGAAGGAAGCTGATCGATGAGTACCGGAAAGCAAGCCAAAGCCGAAGCACAAACCACCGAGTCCGAAGCCGGGCTGCTGGACACGATCCTGAAACAAGGCTTTCGAGCCAGGACCGACGACGCGCAACAGCGGGCCAAGGACCTGTTGAAAGAGTTCGTGGAGCAGTTGCTCGACCCGAGCATGGTGGTCGCCAAGGACACCGAAAAGACCATCAACCTGCGGATCGCCGAGATCGACAAGCTGCTCAGCTCGCAACTGAACGAGATCATGCACCACGAGGACTTCCAAAAGCTGGAGGGCTCGTGGCGCGGTCTGCACTACCTGGTCAACCAGAGCGAGACGGGCACCGGGCTCAAGATCCGCATGCTCAACGTCTCGAAGAAGGACCTCTTGAAGGACATGGAGAAGGCCTCCGAGTTCGACCAGAGCGCGCTGTTCAAGAAGGTCTACGAGGACGAGTACGGGATGTTCGGCGGGTCGCCCTACGGGGCGTTGATCGGCGACTACGAGTTCGGACGGCACCCGCAGGACCTGGCGCTGTTGGAGCGGATCTCGAACGTGGCGGCGGCCGCCCACGCGCCGTTCATCTCGGCGTCTTCGCCGGAGATGTTCGGCTGGGACAGCTTCACCGAGCTGGCGGGGCCTCGCGACCTGGCCAAGATCTTCGACACGGTCGAATACGCCAAGTGGAAGTCGTTCCGCGACTCGGAAGACGCGCGGTACGTGGGGCTCACGCTGCCGCACACGCTCATGCGGCTGCCCTACGGGCAGGAGACCGTGCCGGTGGAAGCGTTCAATTTCGAAGAGGACGTGGACGGCCGCGACCACCACAAGTACCTGTGGGGCAACGCGGCCTACTCCTTCGGCACGCGGTTGACCGAGGCGTATGCCAAGTACGGCTGGCTGGCGGCGATCCGGGGGGTCGAGGGGGGCGGCCTGGTGCAAGGGCTGCCGACGCACACGTTCTCGACCGACGACGGCGAGGTGGCGCTGAAGTGCCCGACGGAAATCGCCATCACCGACCGCCGCGACAAGGAGCTGAGCGACCTGGGGTTCATCCCGCTGACGCACTGCAAGGGGACCGACTACGCGGCCTTCTTCAGCGCGCAATCGGCCCAGAAGCCGAAGCTGTACGACCGCGACGCGGCCAACGCCAACGCGAGGCTGTCGACGATGCTGCAATACATCTTCTGCACGTCGCGGTTCGCTCATTACCTGAAGGCCATGGCCCGCGACAAGATCGGGGCCTTCATGGAACGGGACGAGTGCGAGATCTGGCTGAACCGCTGGATCACGAACTACTGCCTGGCCAACCCGGAGAATGCCGGGCAGGAGATGAAGGCCAAATACCCGCTACGGGAGGCGAAAGTCACGGTGCGGGAGGTGAAGGGCAAACCGGGCTGCTACGAGGCGGTGGCCCATCTGCGGCCGCACCTGCAACTGGAGGAGCTGGGCGTCTCGCTGCGGCTGGTGGCCGAGCTGCCAACGCCCAAGGGCTAGGCCCGGAGTTGGCTGTCGCGGCGTGGGCTGCTATAGCGGGCAGGCGCCGGGGAACGACCGCGAGGACCGGTGGAGTCGGAACGATCGAACGAACTAGGAGGGACGAGCCGCGAATTGAAAAAACATCGGTGAATTCGAGCAACTTTTCCGGCCCCGGCACGAGAATCCTGGTGTAAGAGGTCTCACGGCGAGGCCCAAGCAGCACACGGGCGCGGCCCGTACACAAGAGCATACAAGGAGAGCGGACAATGGCACAGGTCGACTATTTTTTGAAGTTGGACGGGATCGACGGGGAGTCCACGGACGACAAGCACAAGAACGAGATCGACGTATTGAGCTGGAGCTGGGGTGAGTCGAATATGGGCACGCATGCCGGCGGCGGCGGCGGCGGGGCGGGCAAGGTCCAGATGAACGACTTCCACTTCGTCCAGAAGGTCAACAAGGCGACGCCCAAGCTGATGTTGGGCTGCGCCACCGGCCAGCACATCAAGGAGGCCAAGCTCACCTGCCGAAAGGCGGGCGGCGATCAGCAGGAGTACCTGGTCGTCAAGTTCAGCGACCTGCTGGTTTCCTCGTACCAGACCGGCGGCAGCCAAGGCGACGTGGTGCCGACCGACCAAATCAGCCTGAACTTCACCAAGATCGAGTTCGAGTACAAGGCGCAGAAGCCGGACGGCTCGCTCGACGCCCCGGTCAAGGCCGGTTATGACGTGAAGCTCAACAAGAAGGTCTAGCCGTGATGGAGGACCACGCGGGACGTTCCGGGCCGGCGCCCTGAGCGTCCCGTTTTTTTTAGATCCGCAATCCGGGAGTCCGCCATGTCGGTCAAGCAGCTTTTCGAATCGGGCGACCTGTCGGGGGCCATTGCGGCCGCGAACGAGGAAGTGCGGGCCAACCCGGCCGACACCAGGCGGCGGACGTTCCTGTTCGAGCTGCTGGCATTCGCCGGCGAGCTGGATCGGGCCGAGCGGCAGCTCGGCGTGATCGCCCACCAGGATCCGCAGAGCGAATGGCCGGCGCAGGTTTACGGCAACCTGCTGGCGGCGGAACGGGCGCGGCGGCGGTTCTACTCGGAGGGTCTCAAACCGGAGTTTCTGCTGGATCCACCGCCGTACGCTGATCTGCACTGCCAGGCAGCCAACCGTCTGCGTGAGAAGCGGGCGGGCGAGGCCAGCGGGCTGTTGGAGCAATCGGCGGAAGCACGGCCAGCGCTGGCCGGCCGGATCGATGGCCAGGCGTTCGACGAGTTTTGCGACTGCGACGACCTGGTGGCGCCGTTTCTGGAGTTGTTCGTGCTGAGGGACTACGTTTGGGTGCCCTTTGAACAGATCCGCGAGCTGGAGATCTCGCCACCCGAGCGGCCGCGCGACCTGCTGTGGGCCGCGGCCCGGATCGTGCTCTCCGACGCGTCGCAGCGGCGGGGCTACGTGCCGGTCCTTTACCATGGATCGCACGAGCACGCCGACGACCAGGTGAAGCTGGGCCGCAGCACCGACTGGCAGGCCAGCGAGGCGGGCCCGGTGCTGGGCGTCGGGCAGCGCGTCTTTCTGGTCGGCGAGGCCGACCGGGCGATCCTGGAGACCCGGTCGGTTGAGTTCGCGGCATAGCGGACTCCGGTGAGCCTTCGGACTGGCAAGCGCAGCGAATTCGAGCAACTTTTTCGGCGGCGGCACGAGAATCTTCGTGTTAAGAGGTCTCATGGCGATGCGCAAGCGGCGATCCGGGCGCGGCCCGTGTACAAGAAAGACACTAGGAGAGCGGACATGGCACAGGTCGACTATTTTCTGAAGCTGGATGGGATTGATGGGGAGTCCACGGACAGCAAGCACAAGAACGAAATCGACGTGTTGAGCTGGAGCTGGGGTGAGACGCAGCAGGGTGCATCCGGCTTCGGCGGCGGCGGTGGTGCGGGCAAGGTCCAGATGAACGACTTCCACTTCACCATGAAGGCGAACAAGGCGACGCCCAAGCTGTTTTTGGCCTGCGCCACCGGCCAGCACATCAAGGAGGCCCTACTCACCGTCCGCAAGGCCGGCGGCGATCAGCAGCCATACCTGTGCATCAAGTTCAAAGACTTGCTGGTCTCGTCGTACCAGACCGGCGGCAGCCACGGCGACGTGGTTCCGACCGACCAGATCAGCCTGAACTTCAGCGAGATCGAGTTCGAATACAAGCCGCAGAAGCCCGATGGTTCGCTCGACGCCCCGGTCAAGACCGGCTACGACGTGAAGAAACGCAAGAAGAAGTAAGTAATGTCCTCTTGACCGGCCCCGCGGGACGCTCCGGGCCAGCCGGCCCGGGCGACCCCTTTTTTGGCTTCGCGGCGGTGAGACACGGCAGCGGAGCGGTTTATAAGCGACTTTTGCGGCAGCCGCACGACAATAGTCCAGAGGCGCGCGGCAAGGGCCCAACGGCGAAGAGGGCGCCCGGCCCGCTCCTTTATCAATGCTTACGCCAGTTTTGAAGGCGCCAGGTCCGTCGAGTTCGATCATGCCATCCAGCCAGGCGAGCAGCTACGAGGAAGTCCCCTACGAAAGCGAGCCGTTCCCGTACACGCACCCCGATTCGCTGGCGACCGTGGCCGCGCTGTACGGCATGACGCCGCCGCCCGTCGAGCGCTGCCGCGTGCTGGAACTCGGCTGCGCCAGCGGGCGGAACCTGATCCCAATGGCGGTGGCTTTGCCGGAGGGGCGCTTCGTGGGGATCGACCTTTCGCAACGGCAGATCGCCGACGGGCGCGCGCTGGTGGCGGAGTTGAACCTCGCCAACATCGAGCTGGAGCCGTTGAGCATTCTCGACTTCCGCGACCCGGGCCGGTTCGATTACATCATCTGCCACGGCGTGTATTCGTGGGTGCCGGCCGCCGTGCAGGACCGCATCCTCGCGATATGCGCCGAGAACCTGGCCCCCAACGGCGTGGCCTACGTCAGCTACAACACCTACCCGGGCTGGCACGTGCGGGGC
>JBBDNX010000151.1:0-1272 GCA_040877345.1 Pirellulales bacterium | reverse complement strand
CCCCAGCTCCTGGCAAAAACCCAATAAGAGCACGTTGATCGGCGCCGAGTCGGCGTCGGTCAGCTCGGTCAGGTTGCCGATGCCCATCATCATCTCGGCGTCCGGGTAGCGGTCGCGCACCGCCAGGTACCGCCCCAGGCTGCGGGCAAAGCCGAAACCGATCGGCTCCAGCACCGCGTCGATCCGCAAGCGCACGCCGGCAGCCGCCAGCAGTTCGATCGTTTCATCCAGGCCCGCCAGCGTCTCCGGCACGTCGGGCACGACCACCACCTCGCAACCCCAGTCGATCGCCTGCGCCCGGTTCGAAGAGTTGACCGACAGCACCAGCTCCGCCCCCGCGCGCACCGCCATCGCGATCTCCGCCGGGTTCATGCTGTCGATGCTCACACGATGCCCGGCGTCGCGCAGCGACTCGACAACGTCGCCGACGCCCTGCCACGTCTCGCCCGGATCGCAGCCCACGTCGATCAAGTCGGCGCCGTCGGCCGCCAGCGCCTCCGCCTCGGACAGGATGGTTTCCAGCGGCAACTGCGGGCAATGGTTGATCTCGCCCAGGATCTCGATGTCGTACCGGCCATAGCCGGCCCGCTCGTCGCGCGGGCGCCCGAACCAGGCCGGCAGCTCACGCAAGTCCTTGGGCCCGCGCTCGACCGGCACGCCGGCCGCCGCCTCGATCGGCGAAAGATCTCCCTGGCAATAGCCGGGGATCAGCACGCGGCTGGTGCCGGGTGGAACCTCCAGCCGCCGCGCGATCCACTTGGGGGTCATCAAGGCGGCCACGGTAATTCCCAGCACCTGGATCGAGTAGTCGAAGGGAACCTGCGGCGCAAGCTCGTCCACCACCTTGCGCAGGGAGAACTCGGCCAGCCGCCCGGTGACGAAATGAATGTGCTCGGGCATTCGGGCTCACGATCCTCGCCGGCCGCCGTTCACCGCGATCACCTGGGCCGTGATGAAACCGGCCGCCGGAGACGCCAGAAAGCGGGCCACGCCGGCCACGTCTGCGGGGGTGCCCCAGCGGGCCAGCAGGCATTCGTCCTGGGCGCGGCGCTGCCAATAGTCGCTGGCCCGGCTGCCCCACGAAGTGCGGATCCAGCCGGGCGCGATGCAGTTCACGCGCACCTCGGGCGCCAGCGAGCGGGCCAGGCTGCGCGTAAAGGCCATAACCGCCCCCTTGGTCGCGGCAAACAGCTCGCCGCTGTCGCCCGCCATGCCGTGCTCGGCCTGGTCCCACCCGATGTTGATGATCGTGCCCGAACCGCGCTGTTTCAT
>JBBDNX010000150.1:0-6605 GCA_040877345.1 Pirellulales bacterium | reverse complement strand
CTTGCGCCGGGCAGCCGCCTCGATGGGCGGCTCGATGCCAGGCTGACCGGCCACTGGCAGGCGGGCGGCGGGGGCGGCGGCAAACACCGCCTTGACGGCGACGTGGCGGTGGATGGCTTGCTGCTGGCCGGCCCCTGGTTGGGAGCCGACCCGCTGCGGCTGGATCGTCTGCACGCGCCGTGCCGGCTGGCTCTCGCGGGCGGCCGCCTGACAATCGATCAGTTGGCCATCGATTGCGACCTGGGGCGCATTGCCTGCCAGGGCAGCATCGACGATGCCGGCGCCATGTTCGAGTCAGGCGCCGCCGCCCAGATCGTCGATGGGCTGGCTCGGGCTAGCGGCAGCCTGGAAGGCAATATCGACGTGGCTCGGTTGGCGAGCCTGTTGCCCCGCACCCTCAGCATCCGCGAGGGAACCGAGATCACCTCGGGCTCGTTGAAGCTGAAGCTTGCCAGCGGTCCCGCCGCGGCCGGCTGGTCCTGGCAGGGCCGCCTGGAAGCGACCTCGCTGGTGGCGATGGACCAAGGCCGGCAGATCCGCTGGGATCATCCGCTGCTCGTCACGCTCGATGCTCACCGCGGCGGGGGCGAGGGGCTGGTGGTGGACCGCCTCTACTGCGCCTCCGATTTTCTCAAGGCGGAAGGCTCGGGCACGCCTGATTTCTTCACGCTGTCGGCGTCGCACGAGTTCCAGCGGCTCGTCGACGAGCTCGGCCGTTTTGTCGACCTGGGCGGCTTTCGCATGGACGGCGACGGCACGACGGACTTGACTTGGAAGCGCGGCGCCGACGGCACGTTTGAAGCCGATGCCAAGGTGCGGATCGACCAGGTGGAAATTGGCGCCGGCGACTCGCCGGGAATGATCGAGCGCGAGCTGGCGCTCACCGCGTCCGCGGCCGGCAAGCTCGAAGGGTTTTCGCTCAAGCGCGTGGGCCGGGCCGAGTTGCTGTTGACGGCCGGCGACGATCGCCTTTCGGCACGGCTCGCTCAACCGGTTGCGGAGGCCGGCTCGAGCTGGCCGCTCGAGCTGGCGCTCAAGGGCGACCTGGCCCGCTGGCACTCCCGCCTGCCGCGACTGGGCTTGCCGGACGAGGTGACGCTCGCGGGACATGCCGAGCTGGTCGTGGATGCCGACTGTTCGTCGAAAGCCATCGAGGCCCGCAAGATCGACCTGGCGATCCGGAACTTTCGCTGCCTGGGGGGCGGCCTGGCAATCGACGAGCCGTTCGCCCACGTGACGGGGCAGGCCCGCTGGACATCCGAGTCGGCGGAAGTTGTGCTCGACGAGCTCACGGCGGAGCTGGGCAGCTTTCGCGCCCGGGCCCGCCAGGCACGCGTCGCGTGGGACGGCAAGGCCCGCCGCCTGGCGGGCAAGGTGTCGCTGGCCGGCGACCTGGGACAATTCGAGCGCTGGCTGGGCGAAACGGGTCTCATCTCGTCCTGGCACTTGTCGGGTGCATGCCAGGGAGAGCTCGACATCGAGTCGAGCGAAGGCACCACGCGTGGCCGGCTCGAGGCGGCCCTATCCAACCTGGTTGCCACGCCGCAATCGGGTGCAGCGTGGAATGAGCGGCGCGTCGACCTGATCGCCGAGGCAAGCTACCAGTCCGCCACCGACGGTATGGAGATCGCACTGGTGCGCTTGACGAGCGACGCCGCGCGGCTGGAGGCCCGTGGCGGCATTGCTCATCTGGCCGGCCCGCGGGACTTGAATGTCACCGGCCGCCTCGACTACGACCTGGAAAAAGTCCAGCGGATCGTCGAGCCGTACCTCGGCCCCGCTGTTCGGCTGGCCGGCCGCGAGTCGGCCGCCTTCTCGCTGGCCGGTCCGCTGGCCGCCGCCGACGACCCGGGCGCGCCCGGGCTCGTCCAGCGGCTCAGTGGCCAGGTCGATCCGGGCTGGAAGACCATCGACGTACACGGTTTTGCGGCCGGCCCAGGGCGATTGCAGTTGACGCTGGCCTCCGGAGTCGTGCGGATGGCACCCTTGGACGTGATGCTCAGCGGCGGCCGCTTGCACCTCGACGCCGCGCTGCGGCTGGCGCCCGACCCGCAAGAGCTGTCGCTGGCCGCCGGGCCGCTCATGGAGCAGGTCCGCATTACACCAGAGATGTGCAACGCGGCGATCAAGTACGCGTTGCCGCCGTTGGCCGGCGTTACTCAAGCCCAGGGGGAGTTCTCGGTGACGATCGATGGCGGCCGGATTGCGTTGGCCGACGTCGCTTCGGGCGATGCGGCCGGCAAGCTGGTTGTGCACTCCGTCGAGGTCGGGCCGGGCGTGCTGATCCAGGAGCTGTCGCCGCTGGTCCAGGAATTGGCACGTATCGTCAGCCGCTCTGATCGGCCGGTCAAACCGCTCTCGACGGCCCGGCTGCGGCGGGAATCGACTGTCGAGTTCCGCCTGGTCGATGGCCGCGTTTACCACCGCGGCCTGGAGTTGGAGTTTCCCGACGTCACCGTGCGGACCTACGGGTCCGTCGGGCTCGATCAGACGCTCGCCATGATGGCTGAGCTGCCGATTCCCGACGGGTGGATCGGCGACAATCCGCTCGGGGCGGCCCTGCGGGGCCGCGTGATCCGCATTCCGATCGCCGGCACGCTGGATCGGCCGAAGATCGATGGCGCGGAGGTGAAGCGCCTCATGGCCGAGAGTCTTCCCGGCCTGCTGCAGGACGGCTTGCGCAATGAGCTGAGCCGTCAGCTCGACCGGTTGCTCAAGCCCAAATAGGACAGGCATCCTGCCTGTCTTGTCCGGTGGTCGCCATTCCGCGTAGCTGAACTGGCCAGCGTTCAGGCTCGTTTGCCATTCCCTGTAGCTGAGCTCGCCAGAGTTGAGGCCGCGGCCGTTCTTATTCCTCCTTTCGCCTTCTGCCTTCTGCCTTCTGCCTTTCCGTTCCTCCCTCGCTTCCGGCCGCTAGTTATGGCAGAATAGATCCGCCGGCCGGCGTGAGGGCGTAGCACGGCCTTGGCTGTTGGGAGCGTCGGTCGATGCGGCTTGTCCTGTTAGGCACCACGGGCTACCACCCCAACGAGATCCGGCACACCGCCTGCCTGATGATCCCAGAGATGGGGATTGTGCTGGACGCCGGCACGGGGATGTTCCGGGTTCGCGACCGCCTGGTAACCAGCGAGCTGAACATCTTTCTTTCGCACGCCCATCTGGATCACGTGTTTGGGTTGTCGTTTCTGTTCGACGTGCTGTACGAGAGGCCGGAGGTGCGGGCCATCGTGCACGCGGAGCCGGACAAGCTGCAGGCCATCCAGGAGCACATGCTCGACGAGCTGTTGTTTCCGGTGAAGCTTCCCTGCCAGTACCGGCCGCTCGAGCGGTCCGTTGCGTTGCCGGGCGGCGGCGCGCTGACGCATTTTCAACTGGCACATCCGGGCGGCGCGGTCGGCTTCCGGCTCGACTGGCCCGGGCACTCGCTGGCCTACGTGACCGACACCACGGCCGATCCGGAGGCCGACTACGTGGAGCAGTTGCGAGGCGTCGACCTGTTGGTGCACGAGTGCTACTTCCCCGACGAGTTGCGGCAGGTGGCCTTATTGACCGGCCACAGCCACACCACGCCCGTGGCCCAGGTGGCCCGCGCCGCCGGCGCCGGCCGCCTGCTCTTGGTCCATCTCAACCCGCTAGTGAACGAGATCGACCCGGTCGGTCTCGACGTGGCCCGCGCCATCTTTCCCAACACGACCATCGGCGTCGACGGGCTCGAAATCGACTTCTGACCGGCACCTGGCTGCACGCCAACCCGACGCGCCAGCGAGTGGCGTGATGTGGTCCACTCGCCCCGCGAGTGGTTCGTCGTCGCCGTCCCCCCACACGAACCCAACGCGCCAGCGAGAGGTCCCGCTGTCGCAGCGCCCCCGACGCGCCTACGCTAGCTGCTAGCGGCGAGGCGCCAGCGGCGGCACGGCGCCAGAACCAAATCATGGCACCGGAAAAATTTCCGGTAAAACATTTGACTCCATCGGCGGGGGCGATAGACTCCGGACTGTCGCCGCTGCTCGCGAGGGGCAGCTTGCGGCCAAGCGATGATCGCCTTCCTGGACTTCCTGTCCACTTCGCAATCAGGGAGGGCATTACGTGCGAACAATTCCCCACTCTTGGATGGCGCAATCGCCCCTGGTGATCCGACTCTTCGGTCATCTGCTCGTCCGGCGGCAACGTCGCCGCAAGCCGCCGCGGCGCACCAACCGCGTGGCCAAGGCGCCCGAAAAGTGTGAAGAGCGGTTGCCGGTGACCGACATCTTCTTCACCACGAGCTATGCCGAGCGGGTCTCGACCAATGAAGATGAATCGCCAAACGAGACGGCCAGCTCGCCCGTGAGCCTGGCCAATTCCTCGATCAACACCGCCCAACTCCAAAGCGTCCCGACCCCGTACCAGATCGAGGTTCTCGATTCCGGCGGCCAAAGCGGTGCTGGCGGCACGCCCGCGAACGCCTTGTCCACCGATTTGATGGGCGAGCTTTGGAACGAGCCGTTGGGCAGTGACGACAACCCGCACGCCTCGCTGGCCCTGTTGAACTCGGCAATCGATACCGGCGCGGACGCCCCGTCAGGCGGCAGCCTGGCCGTCGTTCCGCCGCAGGGACTCAGCACCGATGCATCGGCTCCGGCGGCCCCGACGCTGGCCGGGAGCACCGACGCAGCACCCCCGGCGGATCTAGGATTGGCCGCCCGCTCGTTGAGCTCGAGCGATTCAACCACGACGTCCGAGCCGGTGTTGACAACCGAAGAGAGCATGTCGACCACGTCGGACGCGACGCTGGATTCCCCGAGCACCACGACCATGAGCTCCGATCCGCTCGCGCCCGAGACGTCCGACACCCCGACGACCATGCCCCAGCCGGACGAGTTCTTCACCAGTCCGCTGATTACGCCGCCGGGACTGGCGGCCGGCTGGACCGATCCGCTATGGGTGCTGTCGGCCAACGAGGCGGCCGTGCTGGTGCCCGGCGTCATCCAGCACTCCTACAGCACCTGGCAGATGGATCTTAGGGCCCAGGTGTCGGGCGGGATAGTGGCCACATACGACTGGGACTTGAGCCAAGCCCCGGATATCGAGAACGTCACGGGCACGGGCACGTACCGCCTGCAGTTCAACTGGACGAGTTTCCAAGGTTCGCCCAGGACGAATACCATCGTCTTGACGACGACGAATGTCGACAGCTCCCAGCAGAGCCAAGAACTCACGTTCTTGATCGAGCCCACTAATGGAATGGGCCAGGTTCCGGCCCCCACTACCGGCGCGGGCACCTGGTCGACGGTGCTGGCCCCCGACCAGATTCAGGCCGAGCAGGAGTTGATCCAGGCGGCCGAGCACGCGATTAGTCCAGTCACCGGCGCCCTATACGTGGCCCGCGAGCTACCCTCCTACAATCCGGGCGTGGCGCCGATCAGGCTGGTCTACAGCTCGCTGGCCGCCGACCCCCGGCCGATATTCATCGACCACTTCGAACTGGATCCCTCGCGCGCGGCGGCCCCGAGCCTGGTCAGCGCCAAGCTGACGCTCAACGGCGCGGCTGGCCAGGAAATCTGGTACGACACTTCGCAGTTGAACCCCGGCGGCATCCTGCAAATTGCCCTCCAGGGGCAGGGCGGCTTGGCCACCGGACGGTATGCCTTCTCGATCGAGGTGACCGAGCACTATGCCATACCGGTGACGACCGTCCATAGTGGACAGGTGAACGTTATCAACTCCAGCACGAGCAGCCTGGGGGCCGGCTGGTCATTGGCCGGGGTGGATCGGCTGCATGCGGTGACCGGCGGCGTGATTTTGGAGATGGCCGGCGGCCTGAGCCTGTGGTTCGCCGACGGGGCGCAGCAGGGCACGTACGTCACGCCCGCCGGGGACTTCAGCACGCTGGTGAAGAACGGCGACAATACGTGGACCCGAACGCTCAAGGACGGCGTGAAGATCAACTTCCGCTCTGACGGCAGGCAGTCGACCGTCGTCGATCGAAACCAGAACACGGTCACGTTCAACTGGAACCCCGACAACACGCTGTCGCAGATCGTCGATCAGAACGGGATACCGATGGACCTGGCCTATTCCGGCGGGATGGTCAGCACGTTCACCGACGTGGCGGGCCGCGTGACCCAGTTGACCCACACCTCGGGGCGGCTCACCAGCCTCACCATGCCCGACACCGGCGTGTGGGGGCACGCCTACGATTCGGCGAGCAACATGACCTCCCTGACGACGCCTCGAAATCACACCACCGCGTTTGGCCTGAATTTCGCCGGCCGGGTCGGCACGGTCACGCGGCCCGACACGACGACCGAGGCCCGGATAAGGGGATAAGTCCAATATTCGGCTGTACAGAGCGTCCCGTGGCACTGGGCGGGAGGAGTATCCCCGCCCGGCGACTGTTATGCTGTTATCGCCATGCGCCGCCCGCGGGGAAGCGGCGTATTCGTTGGGACACCCCGTCGGCCGGGCCCGGATAAGGGGATAAGTCCAATATTCGGCTTGGGAACACCTCCTCCGGCGAGCAGCGGCGCGACGCGGCCCAGAACCCGATCCACACGATCAGCTACGTCCACGACGCGGCCAGCCAGTTGACCAGCATCTCGGACGCCTATTCCTCGTATGCCTTC
>JBBDNX010000149.1:0-6621 GCA_040877345.1 Pirellulales bacterium | reverse complement strand
CGATGCGGTCCTTCTCGCTCAGCAGTAGCCGCTTCACCCGCACGTCTTGAACCACCCGCGTCCAATCGCCCTCGTAGTGCTTGAGCCGCTCGCTGTACACGTAGCGGCAGAACGGGCACAACTCGCCGGAAATCTTCACCTGGTAGCCCCCGGCCGGCGCGCCGGCATTCAACTGGGCGGCCACGTCGGCGCGGAAGCGGTGCGGAATCAGGTGCAATGGCTCCTCGTGCATCGGGCACCAATGCACCACGTTCGAGCTGGTCAGATCGACCCAGCCCAGCGTGTACAGCGCCCCCTCGTCGCTGGCCGAATAGCGCTCCAGCCCTTTCTTCAAAAGCCGGGCAATCGTGCTCTTGCTGCTGCCCACCGGACCGTGGAGCAACAGCACCCGCTTCTCGATGCCGTAGCCCTTGGCCGCGCTCTTGAAGGCGTTCACCAGGGCGGCCAACGGCTCGTCGAGCCCGAACACCGCATCCTGACCTTCGTGGTCCGCGTCCTGGAAGAACCGGTAACGGACCCGCTTTTCGCGGCTCTCCTCGTAAGCCTCCGTGCCGTACGACGTGATCATGTCGTAGACGCGCTCGAAGGCGTTACGGGTCACCTTGGGATCCTGGCGCACCAGGTCGAGATACTGCTCGAACGAACCTTCCCAGTTCTTTTTGCGGAACTGGTCCAGGTCCTGGCGTTGGGCCACCAGCGAAATAATCGAGCGTCCTTCACTCATTGAGGGCTCCCCTCGAGTTGATGGTTCAGTCCGGGCGTCGATCTTACGACGCCCGTGCCCCGATTTGATTGCCTTTGCTTTGCCTTGTTGCCTGCTCTCCTCCACCTCTGCTCCAGCGCGCGGCCACGTTGCCCCCCGACTTCAATTCCCCGCGGCGTGTCGCGGCGGCCTCTGGCCGATCGCCGGGAATGCGCCTGGCTTCAGGCCCGATCGCGGGCATGGCGGCGTCCCGAGGCGTGAATACTCCCCGGAATCGGTTGGCCCGAGACGGCCCTGGCAGGCTCACGAAGACTCGCCTATAAACAGCGCAGCAGCGAACGCTTCGCGTGAGCGACCAGTCAGATGCCTTGCGAAAGATCACCCGGAACTGAGGCGAGGCGGGTTTAAGGCAGGTTGCTTCTTCTCGCTCGCCAGTGTGCGAAACATGTTACGCACACTCTGCCACCGTAACCTTATCTCTAGTATCTACTCAAAACCGCCTTGCGGCAATATCGAGTTTGGGCCAATCTCGGCCCGCGGCTGCCAGCATCGCGCCGCCCATTTGTTATAAGTGCCGCTTTGTAAACCGCTTACAGCACATATTCCGCAACTGCCGCGATCGCGACAATTTACCAGGATTTGCCGAACGTCCCCGCCAGGTGGCCGAATGAAGCGGAAAGTCCGGTTGAGTATACGTCCCGCGGCCGGCCGACTGCCACCCGAGTGCCACTGCTTGAAGGCCGCTCTCCGGCGGCCGCCGAAGACGGACGAAGCAGTGCCTAACCCCTTACGCTAAAAGACGATCGACGCTGTCGAGCAAGCGATCCATGGCGAACGGCTTCCGCAGATAGTCGTCCACCCCCAGCATCTCCGCGTAGGCCTTGTGGCGGCTCCCTTCGTTGGCCGTGATCATGATCACCCGCAACGGCACGGGGCGAGTCCGCCGCAGCTTCTCCAGTACCAGGAATCCACTCCGCTTGGGCATCATCATGTCGAGGATCATCAAGTCCGGATCCTCCTTTTCAGCCATCGCCAGGCCCTGGTTGCCGTCGCGGGCCACCAGGATCTTGTACCCCCGCGTCTCCAAGGCCAGCCGCATCGACTCGACGATCTCATGGTCGTCGTCGACCAGCAAGATCCGCTTGGCAGCGACTGCGTCCGTGGTTTCCTGCTCCGCTTGCTCTTTGTCAGCCATGGGTCAACTCTCGGAACTTGTTTGGGTCGCCTGGCAGCAGAACCGAGACGAAGCTCGGCCCATGGGCCGGCCGGAAACCATCAGAAGTAGCCGAGATGCCGACGATTTGCAAGGAGCCAGGGAGCAAAACTTTCCCTCGGCCCTGCTTCGATGGGCGTTCTGACTCAATCCAGGCGGGCGGGCCGTGGCCGGTTGCTTGTCGCTCGGCTGGCGCTTGGCCCGCTTTTCGTGCCGCTCCCAGCGGTGCCTTGCCCGGCCTCGCCGGAATCGGAAACCGCCGAGGCCGCTGCCGGGCCCGGCCGGGTCGCCTGCCGGGTAGCCCGTTGCCGGGTGGCTAGCGTGAACACCAGCACGCCAAGCAGAGCCAGCAGAACCACCAATTGTCCCCGCTGCAGCCGTGGCACCGCCAGGATGCCTGCCAGGGCGGCCCCCAGCAAAAACACCAGAAATCCGGCTGGTCCCAACCCGACCACCGCGATAAACAAGAGGCTGAACGCGGCGCCGACCGCCACCAGGGTCGGCAGGCCGAGCCTCACCTTGGAACTGTTTTTTGAGCCCCCGCGCTCGATCGCAGTGTGCGACATGCCGGCACCTTCGCTGGGCAGCCCCAACTCCAAGCATACTCATAAATCGGGTTCGAATACCATGCTAGTTTTCGAGAGCCCTCTGACCTCTGACCTCTGACCCCAGACCCCAGACCCAGACTCTGCAAACCGATGCTTTCCGACCAGATCGAGTCGGGTGTGCGGACGGTGGCACATCTGGCCGACTACCTGGAAGAGTTGAAACAGGCCGCCCGAGGCTTGTTGGACCAGGGCCAAGCCAGCCAACGCGGGTACTTCACGCCCAGCGAGGACGAGGCGGTCCGGCGGTTGCTGGTCTCGTACTGGCAATCGCGCAATGCGCTGTTCGAGTTGGTGATTTCGTTCAAGGACGACACTTCGCTGGCGCCCCAGCTACGGCCGGCCGCCTTCGTGGTCGCCTACGCGGCGGCCTTGCTGCTAGTGGATGCGGCGCGGTTCCTGCGCGAGTCATTCGCCGATCGCCCGGTGGTGCGGGCCAAGCTGAACGAGCCGGAGCCGCAGTTCGGCATTCCTCCGGGCACCTACGACGCCGTGCAGAAATCGCTCACCGATCCGCGGCACGCGTGGCACTTGTTCCATGCGCTGAGGTACTACCGCGAGCACGAGGCCGAGCTGCGGGCCTTGTCGGCCGCGAGCGGGCTGGCGGCGGTCTGGCCGGTGATCCAGCGGCTGAACCAGCGGGTGGCGGTGCCCGCGGCCCGCTACGCCCGCGCCCGCCTGCGGTTCAGGGCCGCCGAGGCCGTCGGCCGCTTGCGCGGCGATGTGATCGGCCAATCGCTGTACGGCATGCAGAAGCTGATCTCCAGCCTGGCCGCCCACGTTTACACGCGTCCCGGCCACAAGCCGTCGCTGCCGGCCGGCGTGGCCGACCAGGTCGGCCGGCTGCTCACGCCCGGCGACGTTTTGATCACGCGCAAAGAGTACGCGCTGACCAACTACTTCCTGCCCGGCTATTGGCCGCACGCTGCGTTGTACCTGGGCGATGCCCAGTGTCTTGCGGGCCTGGGAATCCAGGATCACGAAAACGTGCGTCCGCGGTGGGCCAGGCTGCTGGAGGCATCGTCGCCCGAGCCGCGGCGGGTGCTGGAAGCGATGGCCGACGGCGTGCGGATTCGTTCGGTGGCGTCGCCTTATGCGTGCGATTCGTTGGTGGTCATCCGGCCGCTGTTGGCCTCGGCCGACGTGGCGCGGGCGCTGGCCCGCGGCTTGTTCCACGAGGGGAAACAGTACGACTTCGACTTCGACTTCACCCGCTCGGACCGCCTGGTCTGCACGGAAGTGGTGTATCGCTCGTACGAGGGGATCGGCGGCATTCGCTTCGACCTCAGCCGCCGGGCGGGCCGCCTGGTGCTGTCGGCCGCCGACTTGCTGGGGATGGCCCTGGCCCGGCGGCATTTCGAGCCGGTGGCCGTCTATGCGCCCGCCCGCTCGCTGGAGGTGCTCGACGCCGCGAGCGCCCGGGCCCTATTGGAAGAGAAGAGTTCGCTTTCCCGTTAGGTGGCTGCCTGGCGCTATGTAGCCTTCAGTCTCCGATCTGGCAGTCTTCGTTTTCCTTCCAAGCCGTGGGTTCGATGATATAATTGGGGCGTTCAAGATAAGCCGGGATTGTTGCGGGAGAATAGGAACCTTTATGGCGAGCAAAGAACGAGAAGCGCTCGAACTAGCCAAGAAGCACTATGCGGTTGAAGAAGGGGTCACGGATATCTTCGTCATCAAAGATAGCGTCACAGTCGAGGTGGTGAACGGCGAAGAAACAATCAAGCTCCTCGAGGTGAACGCGAATACCGTCCCTTCGGGGATTGTCCCCATCCAGTTCGCTCCGGCCCCGGCCTTCGGCATCAACTATCCGTCTGTGATCCTCGAGGTCACGCCAGAGGAATACGAAAGAATCAAAACCAAGGAATTGGTATTGCCCAATGGCTGGGAAGTCGGCGAGCTTATCCCCAGGCCGCTGGATGGCGCCGGGAAATGAGCCATGCCAAAGACTGGGTTAAAGCCTACGCCCGGCAGGCGGACGCCGACTTAAGAGCCTGGAAGCTTTATCAACAGCATCCCGAGGCAGCCGCCGCAGAATGTCATAAGCTATTGTTCCTTCAAATGGCCTGCGAAAAGCTTTGCAAGGCCCATGTGATTCGCGCCGGAATTTATTCCGCAGCCGACGTTCAGGCGAGCCACGGGTTCGTCGAAAAGCATCTTCCAGCCATCATGAAGCAGGAGATCAGCTACACGTCCGAGAATCCCGCGCATCTGAGGTGGACCATGTCTCGGATTCATCATCTTGCCGGCGAGATCGAGATATTGAACCCGGCCATGAAGCGCGGCGGACGTCGCCCGGACAACTGCGAGTACCCATGGGAAGCTGGTGACAGGGTGCTGTCGCCACTGGACCATAGTTTTTTCCCCACACAGCTTCTTGTGGCGCCCGCGGGCCGCACGTTCTTGACTTTGCTTCGCATGGCGATAGATCGCAATAAGTAATCTGCGAAGTAATTCGCGCAGCCGCACCCTCAGAACTCGCCCCACTTCGCTAGGATCGCGCACACCAGTTTCTGAGTCTGACAACTAGACTCGACGACGGTCAGCGAGGCTTGGTGACTTTTACAACGTCCAGCCCTCGGGCAGCGTGGCTTCCTTGACTACCACCACGATCCCCTCGGAGATGACGGCCAGGTTCTGGTCGGGGCTTTGCCCGCCGGCGCGCGACGCGCAAACATTGACCCTGCGGCCAATGCGGCAGTTCTTGTCGACGATCGCCCCATCGATCACAGCTCCCTCGCCGATGCCGATCGCCGGCCGGCCCTGCGACAGGTCGGCCGCGATCTCCGCCGGAGACTGAAAAACGTCGTTGCCCATCAGGATCGAGTTGCGGATGGTGGCCCCCCGGCCGATGCGGCAGCGGACGCCGATCACGCTGTTCTCGATCGTGGCGCCGCTCTCGATGAAACAACCGTCGGCCAGCAGGCTGTTGCGGACCGTCGCTTCCGCAACCCGCGTGGGAGGCAGAAACCGAGCGTGCGAATATATGGGAGCCGCGGCCGATGCGAACTCGAACGGCGGGTTGGACTGTGCCAGGGCCAGGTTGGCCTCGTAAAACGACTTGATCGTGCCGATGTCTTCCCAGTATCCGTCGAACAGGTGTACCTGCACCCGGTGCGTGCGGATGGAAGTGGGAAAAATCTCCTTGCCGAAATCCTGGTAGTCGGTCTTGGTCAACAACCGCACCAGCGTGTCGCGGTTGAACAGGTAAATCCCCATGTTGGCCAACAGCTCGCGGCCGAGGCTGGGGATTCCCTGGGCATCGATCCAGGCCGGGTCGATCCGCATCATGTCGACCTCCTGGTCCGTCTTGGGTTTTTCCAGGAAGCCTGCCACCCGGCCTTCGTCGTCCAGCCGCATCACGCCCAGGCCCGCGGCCGCCTCGCGCGGCGCGGGCAGGGCGGCGATCGTCACGTCGGCGCCGGTCTTTTCGTGCGTGGCGATCATGTCCTGGTAGTTCATGCGGTACAGTTGATCGCCCGAGAGCACCAGCACGTAGTCGATTCCCGGCTGCTCGATGTACCGCAGGTTCTGCCGCACCGCGTCGGCCGTGCCTTGATACCAGTCGGCGCTTTCGGGCGTTTGCTGGGCGGCCAGGATCTCGACGAAACCGCCGTTGAATGCGTCGAAGGTGTACGTGCGGCGGATGTGACGGTGCAGGCTGACCGAGTTGAACTGCGTGAGCACATACACCCGGTTCAGGCCGCTGTTGATGCAATTCGAGAGCGGAATATCGATCAGCCGGTATTTCCCCGCCAGGGGGACGGCCGGTTTCGAGCGAAACCGCGTCAGGGGGTCGAGGCGGGTGCCCCGGCCTCCGCCGAGCACCAGGGTCATGACGTTCCGCATCGTTCGATCCATGGCGTGGGAGGGGATTCCGGTCGATTCTGCCACGTTCCCGGCCGGCGGGCAACCCGCCGATTGCCGGGGTCGTGAAAAGATGTAGGCTGAAGAAACTCTCCGGCTGGTTGCGGCGTCCTATAGAGGCGGTGCCGTCGCGCAGGCGCGTTCAAAAAAAGGAGCTGTACGATGAAGAGGCATTGGCGGATGGCGTGGCTGGGGCTGATGTTCTTGGCTGTGTGGGGTGCCTGGGCCTTGCCGTT
>JBBDNX010000148.1:0-1278 GCA_040877345.1 Pirellulales bacterium | reverse complement strand
CGGCCGTCGCCGTGGACGTGCATCCCCTGCCAGTAGGTGTAGAAGTCCCAGCTCCAGTCCGCGCCGTTCGGCTCGACGCCCGTCGTGAACCGCCCCTTGCCACTGGGCCGCGTGCCCGCGCCCCCCTGCGGCCAGGGCGTCGGCGGATTGAAGCCCCCAAGGTGCGTGCCGAAGTGGTGGATGGCGGCGCAGTCCTGGTCGAACTTGACGTAGAACCGCGCATACACTTGCTCGTGCCCGGGCGGCAGCCGGCGATAAAGCTGCCCGCCGTTGCCCTGGCCCCCCACGTGCGTGATCAACAGCGACCGCCGGTCCGTGCTTTGCTCCGGCACGTCGTCCGAGAGCGACATCGTCTCGGCTCCCTGCACGCTCTCCCAACGCTTCGCCAGATCCTCGACCGCCCCTTCATCGAACCGTTCGACAAAGATGATTGCCGGATCACGCTCGATCCCCTCGTCGCCCTGGTACCTGGCCGCGATGCCCGTGCGGCCTTCGGGCAGCCGCGCGTCGGGCGTCTCGGCCTTGGCGGGGTTTTTTTCCGATTGCGCATCTGTCTGCCGTTGCCCGGGGCGGAGTCGTAAACGCGCTGTCTGCGCCAGCCGCTCGCGGCTGACTCGATCGATCCACGTGTGCGGAAAATCCCGCCTCAGTTGCTCGAATGCCCGCACGGCTTCGTCTCTCTTGCCGGCGCGGGCCAGCGCCTCGGCCGCCTTGAACCGGTCCTCGCCGGCCGTCAGCGTGCCTGCCCCGATCCGTACCGCGTCGGCGATGCCAATCGTCTCGGGCGCCTTGCGCAGAATGGGGGGCTCGCGCTCGGTGAGGATGCCGAACGCCTCGGGCGAGCGTTCGCGGAACAGGCGGGCTCGCATGTCGGCCTGGTGGTTGAGCGCGTCGCCACCCTCGCGGCCGCCCCGCGGGTCGATGTCGGCGATTGCCAGGCTGTCCTGGCCCTCGGCCTCCGCCAGCACCTTGCCCTGCGGCGAAATGATCATGCTCCCGGAGCCGCGCTGGGCCACTACGATGTAGACGAAGTTCTCGACCGCGCGGGTCCGGAAGGCGGCCAGGCTCAGCTCGGCGTCGCCTATGGCGGCACCGCCCAGCGTGGGATGAAAAATCACGTCCGCGCCGGCCAGCGCCAGGCAGCGCGGCGCTTCGGGAAACACCATGTCGTAGCAGATCAGCATTCCCACCGACCCCAGATCGGGCGTGTCGAACACGGGAAACCCCGTTCCGCGTTGCTTGTCGAGCTCGTGAATGGGCATGTTCACCTTGTCATAG
>JBBDNX010000147.1:0-6630 GCA_040877345.1 Pirellulales bacterium | reverse complement strand
CCCGACAGGCGTTCGAACAACACCAAAAACAGCGTAATGGCCAGCACGGGTGTGCCCAGCACCATGATCAGGCTGGTGGCGTAGATCGACCAGATGAACAGCGGCAGGCGGAACCAGGTGAGTCCCGGAGCGCGCATCTTGTGCGTGGTCACGATGATGTTCAGACCGGTCAGGATCGAGGAGAACCCAGTGATGAAAATGCCCACCGCGGTGGCCATCACGTGCGTGTTGGAATAGGTGCTGCTGTAAGGGGTGTAGAACGTCCAGCCGGTATCCACGCCGCCGGCCACCGTGGCCCACACCGTGAACGTCCCGCCGATGATGAACAAGTACCAACTGGCCAGGTTCAGCTTGGGGAAAGCCAGGTCCCGGGCGCCGATCATCAACGGCACTAGAAAGTTGCCCAGCACGGCGGGAATCGACGGAATCAGGAAAAAGAACACCATCGTCACGCCGTGAATCGTGAACAGCTTGTTGTACGTCTCCGCTTTGAGCAGGTCTCCCTCAGGCGTCATCAGCTCCAGCCGCACCAGTGTGGCCGCCACTCCACCGATCACGAAAAAGAACGTGATCGACAACAGGTACAGAATGCCGATCCGCTTGTGATCGGTGGTCAACAGCCACGATCGGGCCGAGTAGGCCACGTTGAGATAATGCCGCAGCGGAGGCGCGACCGTAACGGACGTCATGGCGTGGTCGTGCCCCCTTGGCTGGATAAACTCTTGAGATAGGCGATCAGGTGCATCAGCCCCTCCTCGCCGATCTGGCCTTCGAACGTCGGCATGATCGGCTCGAACCCGGCGACCACCTTAGCCTGCGGCCGCAGGATCGACTCGCGCAGGTAATCTTCATCCGCCATCGCCGTCCGGCCGGCGGCCAGGCGCACCTCGGAGCCGAACACGTTCTCCAGCGGCGGCCCGCGGCCGGCCAGGCCGCCCCCTCGATGGCAGGTGTCGCATCGCAATTGCTCGAACAATTGGCGGCCCGCCTCGACCGGCCGCAGCCCGGCCGTGCCGCCGCCCAGCCAGGCCTGGTAGTCCGCCGGCTCGAGCACCACCACCCTGCCCCGCATCCGCGAGTGCTCCGCGCCGCAATACTCCGCGCAGAACAGGTGATACTCGCCCGTTTTGGTGGCTTCGAACCAGAGTCCGGTATAGCGGTCGGGCAGCACGTCGTGCTTGACCCGAAAGGCGGGCACGTACATGCTGTGGATCACGTCTTCGGAGATCATCCGCAAGCGGACCGGCCGGCCCCGCGGCACGTGCAGCTCGTTGATTTCGCGGTTGCCCTCCGGATGCTGGAACTTCCACATCCACTGCCGGCCCAGCACGTGGATTTCGATGGCGCCGGCCGGCGGCCTGGCCATGCTGAAGTAGAGGCTCGCGCTCCAAGCGAACATGATCATCGTCAGGACCAGGGGAATGACGATCCAGGCGGTCTCGATCGCATAGGTGTGTGCTTGGCTCCGCCGGCGATCGACCCGCGAGTCGCGGCGGTATTTGACGGCGAAGTAAACGATCAGCACCGCCACCAAAAGCGTGATCGAGCCGCAGACCGCGATCAGAAAAAAATACAGCGCATCGACCCGCGGGGCCACGGTCGAAGCTTGCTCGGGAAAAAGCCGAAACCCTTCGTCGATCATATGCGATCATCCACGTCCGCCGCCGAGCGCCCGTCTTGCCGCACCAGCCGGCTGCGGCGCCGCTCCTGCCGGAACATCATGAAAAGAAAACCGCCCATGGCCAGGACCGTCGCTGAACCGGCCACGCGCAGCGCGCCGGCGATCGCCAGCCCGTACTTGCCCGTGCTTGGGTCGTAGTGGTAGCACAACAGCAGGACCCGGTCGACCAGCCCTCCGATCCGCCCCGCCGAGCTCTCGACCAGCCCCAGCCGCAGGTCCTCCGGCGGATACTCGATGCCATAGAAATACTTGGACACTTTTCCATCAGGTGTCAGCACCATGATTCCGCTGGCATGGGCGAATTGCCCGCTGGCCGCGTCGCGCCGGTAGCGGAAACCGACGCTGCGCGCCAGCCGCTCGATCGACGGCTCGTCGCCCGTGAGAAAATGCCAGCCCTCGGCGGCCCCGGGCCGGCGGTAGGCGCCGACGTATCGCTCCTTCTTTTCCGCGGCCAACCGCGGCGTTTCGCCCGGATCGAAGCTCACCGTCACCACCTCGTAGTCGGCATCGATCCTGAACTTCAAGGCCTGGCTGCTCTTGAGAAAGCCGTTGAGCACCTGGTTGCAGAGCATCGGGCAACGGTAGTAGACCAACAGCAGCACCACCGGCCGCCGATCGAAATACTTGCCCAGCCGCACGCGGCGGCCTGCTTCGTCGCGGAACTCGAGTTCCAACGGCACCTGCGCGTCGAGGCGCTGATCGATGCCCACGTCCTGGATAATCGACTTCAGCGGACTTTGAGCCCGGGCCGTGCCGTTGCCAAGAACCGCCATGGCCATTAGCGCCCCGCACAGCGCCCCGGCAGGGGCACCCACCGGAGTTCCTGACGAAAACGGAAAGTTCATTGCGTTGTCTCGCCGACAGAGTCTGGTTCCTTTGTCGTTGATTCCTCCGGAGTCTCGGCCAATCCGCGCTCGACGAGCAGCTCCATCGCCCGCTCGATCGGTATCCGGACCACTTGCCGCTCCCGGTCGATCCAGTCGTATTCGCGGAGCTGCTTATGTTCGGCGGCCAGGAAATCCTCCAAGTCGCGCGCCGGCGACGGCCGCAGCCTGGGCGGCGGTGGTCCTTCCCGGCCGGCCAGCGGCGATACCTGCGGGTCGGCCCTTTCGGCTCGTCCCTCGAAGTAACGTGTCGCCCACCACAAAAGCGGGTGCACGAGTATCACAACGACCGCGAGCACCAAGGCGGAGATCAGGATCGCCCGGGGGCTGACGTCCGTCGTCTCGTGCCCCGGCTTGGGTTGTGACGGTGTCGAAGCCGGCTCAGCCATGGGCCCTCTCCTCGATCTGAACACCATACACCGGCAGCTCGGCTCGGGCCGAAAGCCGCCAGGCGAAAACAGCCAGCCACAGGCCGCCGATGGCCACCGGCGCGGCCACGTGCAGCCAATGCACGCGGATGCCCTCGGGATGAAACGCCGGCATGACCAGCCAGAACAGGTCGACCAGCCGCATGACCAGCAACACCACGAGCACGGTCGCCAGCCGCGCCGGGGCCCGCTTCGTGCGGCGCGACAATAGCAGCAGGAAAGGTACCGCAAAGTGAAACACGATCAGGCACCAGGCCAGCAACTGCCAGCCGCCCGCCGTGCGGTTTGCATACCAGGGTGTCTCCTCCGGCAGGTTCCCGGACCAGATGATCAGGTACTGCATGAACCCCACGTAAGACCAGAACATCACGAAAGCCAACAGCAGATTGCCCAGGTCGTTCAGCCGCTCGGGCGTCGCCGATTCCGACCACGGCCGCCGCCTGCCCAGCGCGATCACCGTCAACGTGGCGGCCGACATCCCCGATACCGCCTGCCCGCCGATGAACAGCACCCCGTACATGCTGGAGTACCAATGCGGCTCCAGCGACATGGCCCAGTCGATCGAGGCAAACGTCACCGTCAGCCCGTACAAGATGAGTCCCGGGCCGCTCAACAACTGCAGCGGCCGCTGGCGGCGGGCCTCGGCCGACGCGTCGGTCGTAGCGGACCAGCGGTTCGACCAGAGTGCCAGTGCGCTCCAGATGGCAAAGTACGCGACGGCGCGGGTGCCGAACGACTCTACGTTGAGATATCGCGATTTGCCGGCGAGCAAAGGGTCGGCCTCCACCACGCCGCTTTGCGCCCAGACGTAAAGGTGCTCCATGCCCAGCCAGACGGGCAGAAACAACAGCGCCAGCAAGGGAAGCGTGGCGGCGCCGCTTTCGACCACGCGGCGAATCACCCGTCCCCAGGCGCCGCCCGTCAAGTGGTGCAGCATGCTGATGGCCAAGCATCCCAAGGCGATCCCCAGCCAAAACAAGTAGGCGACCAGCCAGGCCGGATAGAACGATTCGGGTTCGGACCAGGCCCCGAAGGCGCACAGCCCCGCGCCCACCAGGCCCACCAGCAATCCAGCCAGCGCGTAGCCGGCGAGTCCCTGGCGCGTCTCTGTCGAGTCGGCGTGCGTCATGGCCCGGCCTCCTCGAGGCGGGCCCGCTCGCCGGGTGGCACGTCGTCGAGCGTGGCGTGCTGGCTGAGTTGCAGGGCCCGCAGATACGCCACGATCGCCCAGCGGTCGGCCGGCTCGATCTGTGCCGCAAAGCGGGGCATCGCGCCGAAGCCGTTCGTGATCACGTCGAAAAAATGCCCGGGGGGCGCCCGCCGCAGCCGCTCGCTGTGATACGTGGGAGGCGGCCGGAATCCACGCTGCACGATCATGCCGTCGCCGTCGCCCGTCGGGCTGTGGCAAACCGAGCAGAAGATGGTGAACTGTTCCCGCCCGCGCTCCAGCAGCCCGCGGTCGAGCTCGACGGGCAGTTGCCGCACAAGTTCTCCACCGAACTTGCCCGTATGAAAGGCCCGGTCGTCGGCAAGCTCCCCGCGCGCCACCGTGCCGGCCACGAGCGGCCGGGCCGACGTGCCGTCGTCGAAGAACGTACTCGGCTCCATGGTTTCGTAGCGGGGCTGATCGTACATGTCGCGGTGGCAGCCCGGCACACAGAGCATGAGCAACGTCAGTGCCCCGCAGCCGCCGCGGCGCGGCGGCCGGCCATGGCCCAGCCGAAGCGGTGATCTGGTTTGCATCACGGCGGCACCTCGTAGACCGCCCGCGACCCGAGCCGGCGAAGCAACTCGCCGGTCCGCTCGGCGTCGAACCGCGGGTCCCTGGCTTCAATGCACAGAAAGAACCGGTCGCGGCTGGCCAGCTTGAACTCCGACACGTTGAACAAAGGATGATACGGCATCGGCAACCCGTTCAGGGCCAGCATCCCCAGCACCGTGAAAAACGCCGCGCCCAGCACGGTCAGCTCGAACGTGACCGGGATGAACGCCGGCCAACTGTGCAGCGGCCGGCCGCCCACGTTCAGCGGATAGTCGAGCACCGAGGCGTAGTACTGCAATGCGTATCCAGTCAATCCACCCAGCACCCCGCCCAGCAGCGTCAACAGCGGCAGCCGCGTGGTGTGATGCCCCAGGGCTTCGGCGAGCCCTTCGATCGGTATCGGCGTGTAGGCCTCGATCCGCCGGTAGCCTTCCGCGTGCGTTCTCTTGGCGGCCTCGAACAGATCCTCCGGCTTGTCGAACTCGGCCAGCAAGCCATACAGGGCGACATCTTGACTGCTCATGCATGCCCCTCCTCGGTGTCGTGCACCAGCTCGCGCAGCTCGAAAATCGCTATCACCGGCAGAAAACGGATGAACAGGAACAACAGGGTCAGGAACAGGCCGATCGAGCCGGCGAACTGGGCCAGGTCCCAGACCGTCGGATAATACATGTCCCAGGCCGACGGCAGAAAATCGCGGTGCAGGCTGGTGACAATAATCACGAACCGTTCCAGCCACATGCCCACGTTCACCACCAGCGCGATCACGAACAACAACGGCACATTGCGGCGCACGGCCCTGAACCAGAGCAGTTGCGGCACGGCCACGTTGCAAACGATCAGGCTCCAGTACGTGGCTGCGTAGGGACCCAGCGCTCGGTTGATCGTCAGGAACCACTCATATTCATTGCCGCTATACCAGGCGAAGAAGGCCTCCATCAGATAGCCGTAGGCCACGATCAGGCCGGTCGCCAGCATCACCTTGGCCATGTTGCCCAGGTGCCTCAGCGTAATGAAATCTTCGAGCCCGTACACGGCCCGCAATGGAATGGCCAGGGTCATCACCATGGCAAAGCCGGAAAAAATGGCCCCCGCCACGAAATACGGCGGAAACAACGTCACGTGCCAGCCCGGCAGAAGCGACGTGGCGAAGTCGAGCCCCACGATGCTGTGCACCGAAACCACCAGCGGCGTGGCCAGGCCGGCCAGAAGCAGGTACGCCACCTGGTAGCGGTGCCAGTGTACGGCCGAGCCGCGCCATCCCATCGCCAGGATGCCGTACACCACCTGCGCCATCCGCCGCCGCGCCCGGTCCCGCAGCGTGGCCATGTCGGGGATCAGGCCCACGTACCAGAACAACAGCGAGACCGCGCCATACGTGCTCACCGCGAACACGTCCCACACCAGCGGGCTGCGGAACTGCGGCCAGAGACCCATCGTGTTGGGATATGGCAACAGCCAATAGAAGACCCAGGGCCGCCCCAGGTGCAAAAGCGGGTACAACCCCGCGCAGGCCACGGCAAACAGCGTCATGGCCTCGGCGAAGCGATTGATGCTGGTCCGCCATTCCTGCCTTAACAAGAGCAGCACGGCGGAGATCAGCGTGCCGGCATGCCCGATGCCGATCCACCAGACGAAGTTGATGATGTCGAAGGCCCAGGCCACCGGAACGTTGTTGCCCCATACGCCCACGCCGGTGGCCAGCAAGTAGCCGGTGGCGTAGAGAAAGACCATCAACAGCACGAACGAGATGGCAAAGCCCACGAACCAACTGCGCGGCGCTTGCCGCGTGAGCACGATCGCACTGATCTTGTCGGTGACCGAAGCGAACGTGTGGCCCGGCTCGATCACCGGCGCGCTGAGGCTGCCTTGGCC
>JBBDNX010000146.1:0-6654 GCA_040877345.1 Pirellulales bacterium | reverse complement strand
ATCCGAAGGTGGTAACCGGGCTGGCCTGGGGTCCGCCCAGATCCGGATCGGGACGCGTGATGGAGATCAGCCGCCGCGTGCCATCGTGCAGATATTGCGTGGTCCTGCCGTCAAAGTCGGTGATCGTGCTGATCAGGCCGCCCGAGTAGACCAGGGTCGTAACCCGTCCCACCGGGTCGGTGATCGTCGACAGCTCGTCGACCAGCGTGTCGCCGTCCGCATCGACGTAGGCGAAGGCGGCGCTGTTGCCCAGCCGGTCGGCGCGGGCGACGAGCACTCCCGTCGAATTGAAGTCGCGGCGGCCGCCGTCCTTGCTGGTCAGCGTATAGCTGGAGTCGGGGTTCTTGACCAGCGTGGAAAAGGCGAGCTCGCCCTCCTGCCGGGTGAAGCTGCCGTCGGGATTCTCGCCGAACCAGAACAGGTTGCCGTCGCCGCGGATCCAGGTGACGCCGTCGTCCTGGACCGCGAGCCGCTCGAACTGCCCGTGCGTCCAGCGGTTGCCGAACTCGCTGTCGATCAGGTTGTTGATGACGTCAAACCCGGTCATTTTCCGCGTTTTGGCGGCCGAACCGTACTGTTCGGTGATTTGCACTTCCCAATAGTGCCGGCCCGTGTCGAGCGTGCTAGCGTCCGCCTGCAGCACGAAGCGGACCGTCTCGCCGGGCAGGTAGCCGGCGGGGTCGTAGTAGACTGCGGTGCCGGCAATCCCGCCGAACGTGAGCTGAATCTTGACGTGGTCGGCGGCCGACGCCTGGTCCGACAATCGGGTGTCGACGGTGATGATCGGGTGCGGGTTCGAGCTGGTCGACTGCGTGAGGCCTCCATCGTCCTTGGCTTGGACGGAGCCATCGGCCTCGGTCGTGCCCGTTTGCGCATTGTCGCAGCCGCAGTAGCACACGCAGTGGATCACCTGGCCGGGCAGAACCTCGTTGTCGAGGATCGTGCCCGTGCCGATCCCATCCTCGATCCGCGCGCCCGAGGGATTGCTGAGGACGACCAGAAACTGTTCGTCCCCCTCGATGAGCAGGTCGTCGATGATGGGGACCGAGATCGTCTTGGTGGTCTCCATGGGCTGGAAAACCAGTCCACCGATCGTGAGAGCGTAATCGACGTCCTCGAGGGCACTCATTTCATAGGTCGTGTAGTTCACGCTGACCGCGTACGAAACCGCGGGGCTCAGCGTGACCGTGAAGACCAACTCGCCCAAGTCCTCCCAATCTTCGGCGTCGTCGATGCTGAGCTTCGGTGGGTCGTCGTTGTCGATGATATTCCCAAGGCCCTGTCCATCCTGGATCTGGGCGCCGCCCGTTGCTCCGGAAAGGTTGACAAAGTAGTTCTCCGTCAGCTCATCCATGAGGTCGTCGATGATTGGCACCGTGATGGTCTTCGACGATTGGTTGGGAGCGAAGATCAACGTGCCGCTGACTCCGGTGAAGTCGGCGCCCGACGTGGCAGTGCCGCTGGCCGTGGCGTAGTTGACCGTGACCTGTTGGCCGCTGGTCGGCGAGAGAGTTACGGTGAACTGGGCAGTGCCGGCGCCTTCGTTGACGGTGCTGTCGTTGATGCTCAGCAGCGGAACCAGTGGATCGTTGTCGCCGATCGTCGCCGTCATCGTGCTGGGACTGACCACTTGATAATTGGCGCCGGGCTGCAGCGTGAGGATGACCGTTTCGGTGCCCTCGTACAGGGTGTCATCGATGGTGGTGATCTGGACCAGCGCGCTCTGCTGCATCGCGGGAATCGTGACCGATTGAGGAACGCTCTGGTAATCGGCTCCGTTGGTCGCCGTGCCGGTCAGCGTGAAGTTCACCGTGAGCGGCGAAAAGTCGCCCGAGCGGAAGATGGTAAAAAACGCGTTCTCGCTGGGTTCCGAGGCGAGCAAGTCGCTGGCCGATATATGGACCGTATTGCTCAGCATGTCGCGGCGCTCCAGCAAGTCGAAGCGCGTTACGCGCCGACGCGCCTTTTGACGCCTGCGCCAAGGGGTGTTGTTCCGCTTGGGACGGTTCGAGCGTTGTGCCATGGCGCGGACTCCTTGAACGCGGGTGGAGCAACAGAACGTTCGCGATTCTGCTGCGCTCCTCGGCGCTTTGTCTACAGTAGATAATTCCGTCGATAGGGTTTTTAGGGTCGCTGGGGGTCGATCGGGGTGTCAGCGAGGCTCCCAATGGACCCTTCGCAGAACCGCTTCGGCATGGAAACGGATGAGGGGATTGATCTGGTTGCGATTCAAGTTGCTGATCGTGTCGTGCAGCCGTCGCACGGGGTCGATGCCCGGATGGGGCGGCAGCGGGTCGTCGATCGACATCACCCACAGCTCCTCCGCGAAGGCGTCCAGAAGCAACCACTGATCGGGGGCGTATCTTCTGAACTGCTTGACGATCACGCCACCGAGGAAAAGAGTCCGTCGGCGCCTGTCCCAGTCGGGCAAGACCAGCTCTTGCTCGGGCTGGACAATCCCCGTGGCCGGCCTGCCAAAATCCATGATTCCGCCGCGGGCCGCCGCTGCGGCGCCTTGGTCTGTGAGCACGAAGCAGGTCCGGTCGCTGAACACGAGCGGCGGCGCGGGCCGAAAACAACGGCTCTTGGCCCGAGTCGTTTTCTCGTCCCGATGGCAGGCATAGTTCTTCTGTACCAACCAACGCAGTTCCGGGGTCGTCGCTCCTCGCCTCCGCAGCTCCTCCGCTTCGACGGCGAAACTCCAGATATCCGCCTCCGCGTCCCGTGCCAAATCACGCGCCTCGATCAGCAAGCGGACCGCCGCCCGGATACGCTCGATCCCGTTCGCATCGGCGGAAGTGTTGAATTGCTGCCCTGCACGTTCGACTACCATGGTCGTCTCCTCGTGTTGCCCCCAATTTTCTTGGTGCGGCACCCGCGACCCGGCCAAAAGGCTTCGCTTGGTCCGCGCGACCGATCCGATCGCGTCAATTCCTCTCCCTTACCAGTCGAGATCCGGGGGAAAAACATGACATAGATTCCTGAAAATTTCTGGAAAAAAACAACAGGCCATCGGAGACCTAAATAGTTCCTGGCCAAGAGCTTGCGCCTCAACTGCAAAAATACGGGGGTTGGTCCGGCCAAGATTCTCATTAATTCTTGCCTTCAGACCCATCTACAGACGGGGAAGAAACGCCCAACTCTGGCTGAAATCGCCAGACTCGTTACCCGCCAGCACGGGCGAGAACAGCCGGCGTAAATCACTTTCGCCCGCTTCACAGCCGGTCGACGGAGTCCAGCGAAGCAGGGGGGCAATCTCGTCGTCGGGCAGCACGGCCCTTGATGGCCGGAGAGAACGACGGCGTTACTTGCGGTCGCGCAGGAGCTTGACCGCCAAGCATCCCAAAGTCTCGGTGCGCCGGATCACGCCACCCTTCCGGCGGTTGGCACTACCTGTGCTGGCTTGCTCCATGGGCCGGATCGGCTACGATGAGTTTCATCGGCCGGTGACCGGCTGAAACCGCGGCCACGATCGCCTCTCCCCGATTTGTCGGGGACGAGGTTTTTTTGTGCGCCTCGGATGTGTTGATTGTGCAATGCGTCCTGGACGCGGCGGGCAGGGTGGAGCAACAGGTGGTTGCTCCGGCCCGCCGTCCCCACGGGCGCCCAGATGAAAGGAGCGTGGCATGACTGGAACCGCGCCGCGAGGCGTTCGACCAAGGCAGCCGCATCGAGGATCGCTTTGGCCGGATACTTTGCCGGCCGTTCGGCGGCACGGACCCGGACGCCGAAGTGCTGGAGCAGCTCGGCGAACTGCGGCGGCAGATGAGGACCCTGCTGCGAGAGGTAGAGCAGCTTCGGGCCGATGTCTCCGACTTGCGGTCCGAGCGGCAGGGACGCTTCAGCGGCGAATTTGAGCGCGGTTCCCGTGGCGAACGCTTTGAACCGCGTGGCCGCGTTGGCGGCCGGTTCGGCGCCGAAGAGGAGGACGGCTTCGACCAGCCCCGCCGCTCTTCGCAACCGCGTGATGAGGACCGCCGGCAGGACGACCGCGGAGATTTCTAAAGCCGGTCTTTGAGCGCCGTTGGGTCTCGAATGTAACGATTAAAAGCCCGTCCGCGGTTGAGCCGCGGGCGGGCCTCGTATGCCCTCCTACTCCTCCTTCCTCCCTCCTCCTTCCTCCTTTACCTCGGGCGCCGCCAGAGTGTTGAGGAACATGAGCACCCGCGACCGCTGGCCGCTGGTCAGCTTGCGGTAGCGGACGGCCGCTGCCATGGCCTCGCCGCCATGCTGCTCGATGGCGTCCTCGATGGTCGGCGCCCGGCCATCGTGCATATACGGCTCTGAATCGCGCACGCCCCACAAGGGCGGCGTGCGCCACTCCTGGCGGACCGGATCGGACACGCGGGCGAGCAATGGCATCGGGGCGCCGTAGTAGGATCCCAGCACGACTCCCGTCGTGCCCGGATCCGAGAGACTCGAGGGATTGGCGGGGGTGGGGTCGTCCAGCGCCGGCCCCATGTCGTGCAGCAACAGATCGCTGTAGATGCCCTCCACCGCGCCCACGTCGCGGCGGTGGCAGTCGGAACAGCCAATCTGGTCGAAGTAGCGCTCGCCGACTTCAACCATCTTGGCCTGCCGCCGATCGTCCGGTATGACCTGCCGGGGCGCCGGCAAGGCGGCCACGAACGCCACGAGGTCGTCGCACTGGTCGTGCGAGAGATCGAGGCCATAGGACCAGTAGTCCGGATCGTGCGGCACGGACGGCTGTTGATGCCCGGGCGCCGTCAGGCCCAGCTCGTTGGCACAAGCTCCCAGCACGAAGTCGCGCAGCGTCGCCGTCTGCCCGCGCCAGCCGAAGCGGCCGACCCCTCCCTGGTTGGCCCTGGGGATGCGGCCGCTGACGCTGGTGAACCGCCTGCGCTGATCGGCTGCGATCTCTTCCAGGTCCACCTCGACAACCGTATCGATCAGGCCTGCGCCGAACAGCGGCGGCGTGTTGCGCTGGCTCAGCGCGAGGGAAAGCCCTTCGACCGGCGACAATCGCCTGACGAAGGGCCGACTGTCGATCCGGCCCCGGGCGGCGCGGAGCGTAACGGCCTGCCGTCCGGGCGGAGCCTGGTTGAACGGCGCTTCGTCGCCCACGAGGCGGGTGCGAAGGTCTTCGTATTCGGCGCCCGGCCCGAAATGGTGCAGGACCAGGCTCGGACTCTGGGGCGTCAGGCCGGGGTGCGCCTGCGACAGCCGCTCGGTGATCGGTGCGAGCGGCCTGGATCGTTTCCCACCGATTTGCCGGACTGGCGGCACGACGCTGAGGACGTTGACGTTGTTCTCGGCCGGGCCGGCGCCTCCCATCCCGCCGAGCTTATGGCAAGCCGCGCATGAAACGGCGTTATACACCGGCCCCAGCCCGTCGCCGCCGCCGGCCAGCAGGTCGCCGGCGACCCATTCGTGCACGAAGAGTTCCCGGCCGCGTTCGATCCGCGTATCTTGCCGCGGCGGATCCTGGGCGGGACAAGATTTTTCCGCCGACCAGCAGCAGCCCAGAACCAGGGCACCCAGCGACAACCCGCGCAGCCGCGCTCGCAAATGAGCCTGCATGGCACGCCTCCTCTGTTTGGTATGCAGAACGCAACGGACGACGTGACGGTGTTCCAGCGCGGATTATAAGCTTGTCTACCGTCCTGGCAAGCAAATTGGCGGCGGTATTGTACAATCAGTTGAACAGGTCCCTTGTTCCTCTCCCGCAAGGTGCCCGTGCATGGCGACCTCGCTCGATAATCCGGCAGTGACAGCGGCGTGCCTGCTCGCCCTGTTCTTTGCGCCGATTGCCTTGGCGGTGCTGCTGGCTCGGCTGGAGAAACGGCGGCGTGCCCGCCCGCCACGTTTCAGGGTTACGCTCGCGGATTCCATGGTGGAGGTCTATGTTCTCTGCGACCGCAAGACGTACCGGCTGTCTCCGGCCAGCATCGCGGCCGCCCGTTTCCTGAGGCAGGTCGCCCGCTGGCGGGCGCTGCATGCGGGCGAAACCCCGGTTCGGTTTATTTCGTTCAAGGCCGACTTTCGGCGCCTCCTGCGGGCCGGCCCGTTGGCCGGCCTGATCTGGACCCTGCGCTACGGCAAGGCCGAGGCGCAGTGGATGGCCGTCTGGCTGCTGGGGCGCTTCGCGGACGGACGCGTGGCCGCCGCCGTTAAGCCGTTTTACAGCCATCCGGACCAGCGCATCCGCAAGCATGCCATGCGTGGGGTGCGGCGGCTGCTGACCATCGAGGGGCTGGAACGGCTGGCGGCTGAGGAGAACGATCCGGCCCATGGGGATTTGGAGACTGCGGGCCTGCGGCGCTCGTTTTCCAACCGGCTTACCCGCTATCTGGAAGGCGTCGAAGGCACGGGCGCGGCCGACGAACCACCGGGGATGGAGTGGTTTCTGGCCCATGAGCTGGACGAGCCGGTCCTGCCCAAGAGCCCCTCGTTCATTCGCCGCCTGCTGGAGCACATCCGCCGCCTGGTCCACCCCACTGCCGCCGACGAGGAGGTCCGGGTTCGTTGACGCCGTTAACCCCCGGTGCGATCTTCACCGGCCAAAGTCGAACAGCAAGGCTTGCTTTTCATTGCCGGCGTCTTGGGCGGGATCGTTGAACCGCAATTCGGAATCTTTGGCGTAGGTCCTGTCCTTCTCGACCGCGATCCAGCGGCGACCGAGCTTCTCGGCGA
>JBBDNX010000145.1:0-6669 GCA_040877345.1 Pirellulales bacterium | reverse complement strand
GCGCAGGAGGAACGGGCCTTTCGACAAGCTCAACGCACGCACTGGTTGGAGCTGCCGACACCGTCGGCAGCTAACCAAGCAGTGGCGCCGGAGACGGGGAAACTAGCAACTAGCAAACCAGCAACTAGCAACCAGCAACTGCTTAGATGAACTGGCCGCCGCTGAGATACCAGCCCTCGCCGCACGATCGGCACCAGAGGATCCGGGTGCGGAGCTGCACGGAGTTGCCGTGCTTGCTGGGAATCGTCACGAGCACCTCGCCCGATTCCAGCGGCATCGAGTGCAGCAGCCCGATCCCGCTGAACGAAAGCTCGCGGGTGAAGGCCGAGTGCCGATGGCTGGGATCGCCGTTGAGGCTGATGCTGACCAGCCTGAAAAACGGATGCCGGGCTTGCGCCCGCCGTTCCTCGAAGGCTTCCTGCTTGGCTTCGTCGAGAAGCCGGCGGATTGTGTCGCCGAAGCGCGTCTTTTCGCCTGCCTGATCGGTCAATTGGCTGATGCGCATTGCATTGCCTCCTGTGCCACGAGATGCGACAAAACCGAATGGTCCGGATATACCGGCAACTGCCGGAACTTCACTGCCGATTGGCAAGCACGTAACTGAGGGGACGTATCTGAACTCTAGCTCGAAAACTGCCGGCGCGACGCCCGGCGGCCGGGCCCAAAGGCGGATAAGGAGTTAGGGCCCGGCCTCAGATGACCGTCCGCGAAGCTTCAATCAGTTGCCCGGCCCCCTGGGACAGCAACTGCTCGGCAACGGCCTGTCCGAGCTGCTCGGCCTGGTCGGGCGCGGCGGAGCCGGAGGCTTCGAGCCGGCGCGAGCCGTCGGCCGCCAGCACCACGCCGACGAGGTGTAAGAGGGCATCCTCCCGCCGTCCCCAGGCGGCCACGGGAGCCAGGCAGCCGCCCCGCAAGGCGGCCAGCATGGCCCGCTCGGCCAGCACGGCTTGCTGCGTGCCAAGATCGTTCAACGGGGCGAGCACGCCGCGGGTGGCGGTGTCGTCCTGTCGGGCCTCGATGCCCAGGGCACCTTGCCCGACGGCGGGCAGCATCAGGTCCCTGGGCAGGATTTGCGTGATCCGCCCGGCCAGGCCCAGCCGCGCCAGGCCCGCCTCGGCCAGGACCAGCGCGTCGTACTGGCCCGCATCGAGCTTGGCCAGCCGGGTCTCGACGTTGCCGCGCACGTCGTGCATCACCAGGTCGCTTCGTGCATGCCACAGTTGCGCCCGCCGCCGCAGGCTGCCGGTGCCGACGACGGCCTGGGGAGGCAACGTCTCCCACGATTCGGCCCGGCTGGTCACCAGCACGTCGCCGGCCGGCCCGCGCTCGGGCACGGCGGCCAGCACGATGCCGGCGACCGGTTCGGTGGGGAGATCCTTCAGGCTGTGTACCGCCAGGTCGATCTCGCCGGCCAGCAGCACTCGCTGGATGGCCTTGGTGAACACGCCCTGCGTGCCGATGGCCCCGATCGGTCCGCCCCAGTCCTGGTCGCCGTGGGTGGTCAAGGGGACCATCTGGACTTCGATGCCGCGCTGGGAGAGTTGCCCGGCGACCCAGTCGGCCTGCCAGCGGGCCAGCGGGCTGGCGCGCGTGCCCAGGCGAAGCGTTGGAGCTGGCATCAAATGCTGGCGAGGTTCAACTGGCCGTTTCGAGGGTCCGCGGAATCTGGTGCGGGGGCACCACCACGCCGCAACTGATCACGAACTGCAGGGCCTGGTCGATGGTCAGGTCCAGGTCGATCGTCTCGCTCTTGGGCACCGTGACGATGTACCCGGTGATCGACATCGGCGAGGCGGGGATCATCAACGAGAGCATCGGCTCGTTGGTGGCCGAGCGGATGTCCAACAAGCTTTCGCCGGTCACAAAGCCCAGCGACCAGGTTCCCTTGCGGGGATACTCGACCGCCACGACCCGCTTGTACTCGATTTCCTTCTCGTTGAACATGAAATCGGTGACCTGCTTCACCGAGCCGTAGACGATCCGCACCAGCGGCAGGCGATGGATGCCCCGCTCGAACAGGTTCCAGAACATGCCGCCGATCCCGGCCGCCATGAACTTGCCCAACAGGTACAACAGCAGGATGAAGACGCAGACGAACAGCGGGACCACCCGCTGCGGCTGCAAATAAACCACCTCCGCGTAGCGGCGATAGATCTCGCTGCGGTCGCCGGTGCGCAGCACCGCGCTGGGGTCGTTGCGCAGCGTGCTCAACACTTCGCGCGGAATGTAAATGCCGTTGCCCAGCCGGACGTAGACTTCGCCGCCGGCCAGCTCGATCTCGCTGGGCGCCTCGCCGACCTTGGTCGGCGCGCCGTCCAGCTTCCGCTGGTCCTGTTTGTTCCAGTACCAGGCGATGACGTTGCGCGTGCCGAGGGTCACCGGCTCCAACGCGTACTGCTGGATCGTCCCCAGCACCCAGAGAAAAATGACGATGGTCAACAGCGGCGGCAGCACCACGCCCAAACCGCGCAGCACGGCCCGGCGAAACGGGTATGACCAGGACTGGCGGCGCCTTAATCGTGGATTGACCGGTGGCATGGTTCGCTTCTCGTATGCCCTCCGCGATTATACGACTTTCCGCCGCCGGGTTGAAATCACCGGGGCACCGCGTCCGGCACGCCGGTTTGCGCCACCACCACCAGGGCCGTCGCCGAAGCGCCTGCCCGCCGGAGCTCCCTGGCCGCCTCGCCCGAAGTAGCCCCGCTGGTCAGGATATCGTCGACCAGCAGCACGCGAGCCTGCTCGAAGCGGACCCCGGCCGGCACCGCGAATGCCCGCCGCAGGTTAATCCGCCGGGCCGTCCGCGTCAGCGGACCTTGCTGCCGCGTTTTGCGACGCCGCACCAGGGCCCTGGGAGCGTGCGGCACCGCGAGCCGCCGGGCCAGCACGCCCGACACGACCTGCGGACTGTTCGTGCCCCGCGCCAGCCGCCGAGTCCAGTGCATCGGAACCGGCAGCACCACGTCGGGCCGCCAGGCAGCCAGCTCCGCCCCCACCCGCCGCCACAGCAGCTCGGCCATGGCCGCCGACAGCGGTTCCTCCTCGACATGTTTCATTCGCAGCACCAAGCCCCTGAGATAGCCGTCGTAGGCGCCCAGGCACCAGACGCGCTGGATGGCGCCGCGGCGGCCCCGGCAGGCCGGGCAGCCCGTGTCGGCATGGTCCAGAGGCAGCTCGGCGCCGCAGCGCGGGCAGCGTTCGCCCGCTGCTGCCAGCGCCTCCTTGTTGCACTCGGCACAGAATGGTCCGGCCGCGGTGTCCACGAGCTCGGCGTCGCAAGCGGCGCAGCGAGGCGAAAACACCAGGTCGCACAGCCCGCCCGCCAGGCTCGCCGTGCCGGCCAGCACGCGCGAGCATCTGCCTCGTGCAGCTTGTATGGTCGTCGGACTCGGCCACATAGGGGAACCCGTGAAGATTTCCGGCATCGGTAAGCCGCAACCCATCTTATCCGGTCTGCCCTGCCTCGTGTACCGTGCAGTTGACCGATCGTGCCAGTTGACCGATGTTGACCCCCTGCAATAATTGATTCATAGTTGCACCGTGCGATCCTTGCCGAACAGACGCGAACAAGTGCTCCAGCGGCCCATCCCCACCGGGGCCGACGGCATCAGCCAGCGCGCCCATCGGGCCAGCGGGCAGCCGATCAGCCGGCTGATGCACCAGGCCCTGGCGCACCCCGACTTGATCTCGCTGGCCGCCGGTTTCGTCGACCAGCAGACGCTGCCCCTCGACCCCACCCGCAAGGCGCTGGACCGCCTCTGGTCCGATCCGGCCGGCGCCCGCGCCGCTTTGCAGTATGGAACGACGCAGGGTTACCTGCCGCTGCGCGAGGCCCTGCTGGCCGATTTGCGCAAGGCCGACGGCGGCGGCCGGCCCGACGTATCGGTCGATCAGGTCGTGGTGACGGCCGGCAGCAACCAGTTGCTGCACCTGCTGGCCGACACGCTGCTGGACCCCGGCGACATCGTGCTGTGCACGTCGCCCAGCTACTTTGTGTACCTGGGCATGTTGCGGAGCCTGGGCGTGCGCTCGGTGGGAGTGGTCAGCGATGAGAAGGGGATGGTGCCCGAGGCGCTCGAAGACAGCCTGCGCGCCATCGAGGCGGCCGGCGAGCTGGCGCGGGTCAAGGCGATCTACCTGGTCGGTTATTTCGACAACCCGCGGGGCGTGACGCTGGCCGCCGAGCGGCGCGGCCTGGTCGTCGAGATCGCCAAGCGCTGGTCGCGGGCCGGCAAAATTTACGTCATCGACGACGCGGCCTATCGCGAGCTGCGCTACGAAGGGCCCGATTTGCCGAGCCTGCTCGCGCACGATGCCGAGCGCGACACGGTGATCCTGGCGCAGACGTTTTCGAAGTGTTATTCGCCCGGCATCCGGCTGGGGTACGGCGTGCTGCCGCGGCAGCTCGTCCAGCCGGTCCTGGATCAAAAGGGGAACGCGGACTTCGGCTCGCCCAATTTCAATCAGCACCTCGTGGCGGCCCTGCTGGAGCAGAACCTGCTGGGGCCGCACGTCGAGCAACTGCGGTCGAACTACCGCTCGAAGCTGGCGGCCATGCTCGAAGCGGCCGAGCAGTTTCTCTCGCCGCTGCCCGGCGTCCGCTGGCTGCGGCCGGCCGGCGGGCTGTACGTCTGGCTCGCGCTGCCGCCGGAGCTGCCGGCCGGGCCGGGCGGAGGCCTGGTCGAGCGGGCCCTGACCGAAGGCGTGCTCTACGTGCCCGGCGAGTACTGCTACCCGGAAGAAGGAGCCGCGGTCGAAGCCAACACCATCCGGCTCAGTTTCGGCGTCCAATCGCGCGAGCGGATTCGCCTGGGCATCGAGGCCCTGGCGCGGGCCATCCGGAACTGCCTGGAGTAAGCCGTGCGGATCATCGACCGCTACCTGCTGCGGCAGTTCGTGCAGGTGTTTCTGATTTGCTTCACGAGCATCACGGGGCTGTACCTGGTGTTCGACGCCTTCAGCAACCTCGACGAGTTCATGCGCTACACGGAAAAGGAAGGGGGCCTGCTGCTGGTGATGGGCGAGTTCTACGCCTACCGTTCGATCTTCTTCTTCGACCGGGCCAGCGGCATGTTGACGATGATCGCGGGCATGTTCACCGTCACCTGGATCCAGCGGCACAACGAGCTGACCGCCTTGCTGGCGGCGGGCATCTCGCGGACGCGCGTGATCCTGCCCATCGTGTGCGCGGCCGTGTCGATCAGCCTGCTGACGGCGGCCAACCGCGAGCTGGTCATTCCGCGGCTGGCGGGCGAATTGAGCAAGAACGCCAAGGACCTGCGCGGCGAAATGGGCCAGCAGCTCCGGCCCCGCTACGACAACGAAACCGTGATCCTGATGCGCGGCCTGTTGACGTATGCCGCCGACCAACGGATCGAGAAGCCCAACTTCCTGCTGCCGGCCGAGCTGGACGACCTGGGCAGGCAACTGGCGGCGGCGAATGCCTACTACCAGCCGGCCCGCGACGGCCGTGAAGCAGGCTACCTGCTGAAGGGGGTCACGCAGCCGCCCGGCCTGGCGAGCCACCCCTCGCTGTCGATCGGCCGCCGCCGCGTGATCATCACTCCGCACGACGAACCCGAATGGCTCGAGCCCGATGAGTGCTTCGTGGCCTCCAACGTCAGTTTCGAGCAGCTTGCCGGCGGCCGGGCCTGGCGGCAGTTTTCGTCAACGGCCGAATTGGTCGAGGGGCTCTCCAACCGCAGTCTCGATTTCGGCGCCGACGTGCGGGTGGCCATTCACACGCGGATGGTGCAACCGCTTTTGGACCTGAACTTGCTGTTCCTCGGCCTGCCCTTGGTCCTCTCGCGCGACAACCGCAACGTGTTCGCGGCGATTGGCCTCTGCGCGGTCCTCTCCACCGCCTTCATGCTGGTGGTGCTGGGATTTCAGTATTTGGGTACTATATATTTGCTCGACCCGGCGCTGGCCGCCTGGTCGCCGTTGATGATCTTCGTCCCTTTGGCGGTGGCCCTGTTCGAGCAAGTGCGGCGTTGAGAAGTCCTTGGATCTTTGTTCTTTGTACTTTGGGATCCGGCTTCGGAGTCTTTCTAAGTGCGCCTAACACTAACCCGACGCGCTAGCGAGGGATTGCCTGAAGTCGCTTAGCTCCTCGCTTGCGCGTCGGGTTAGTATGGCCGTGGCTGGGGCAAAGCGCTGGCGTGCCCCAGATCGAGACCGAAGGCTGTAGGCCTGAGACTGTAGGACGAAAGCGCGGAGGCGGAACAATGGCTGAACCAGACAATCGCGCCTGGGTCGATGGCCTCACGATCGGCGAGGTGCTGGCCCGCACCGCCGCCAAGTACCCGGACCGCGACTGCCTGGTGTTCGGCCAGCTCGGGCTGCGGCTGAGCTGGCGCGAGTTCGACGCCCGCGTGACCGAGGCGGCCCGCGGCCTGGCGGCGCTGGGGATCGAGCGGGGCCAGCACGTGGCCGTCTGGGCCACCAACGTGCCCGAATGGGTGATCCTGCAGTTTGCCACCGCCCGTATCGGCGCCTTACTGGTCACGATCAACCCGGCGTATCGCCCCTTCGAGCTCAAGTACGTGCTGCGGCAGAGCGACGCGGTGGCGCTGTTCCTGGTCGACCGGTTCAAGACTTCCGACTACTACGCCATGCTGGCCGAGGTCTGCCCGGAATTTCCCCAGGCCGAGCCGGGCCGGCTCGACT
>JBBDNX010000144.1:0-6671 GCA_040877345.1 Pirellulales bacterium | reverse complement strand
AAAATCAGACCGGGGACGAGGCCGGCAGACGCATTCCCAAACGCAACCCCAGCTCGCCCAGCCGCTCGCGGACTTCGTTGAGCGTGGTCTCGCCGAAATTCCGAACATCGAGCAACTGGTCCGGCGTGCGGCTTACCAGGTCCCGCACCGTGTGGATGTTTTCCGACTCGAGGCAGTTGGCGGCCCGCACGCCCAGGTTCAGCTCCGCCAGGCTCATGCCTAGCTTGGCCTCGATGGCCGCGTCGGTCGAACCCGTGCCGGCGGCGCGGCCCTCCGAGTGGACCGGCATGCCCAGCTCGGTGTACTGGATGAACGGGTTCAGGTGTTTGCGGAGGATTTTGGCTGCTTCGACCAGTGCCATTTCCGGTCCGACGGAGCCGTTGGTCCAGATTTCGAGCGTGAGCTTGTCGTAGTTGGTCTTCTGGCCGACGCGGGTCTCTTCGATTTCATAGCGGACCCGCACCACGGGGCTGTACACGGCGTCGACCGGGATAATGCCGATCTCGACGTTGGGACTGTGCTCGGTGCTGGGCACGTAGCCGCGGCCGTTCTCGACCACCATCTCCAGCTCAAAGGGGACGTCCTCGGTCAGCGTGGCGATGACGTGGTTCTTGTTGATCACCTCGACCGAGTCGTCGCTCTTGACGTCGGCCCCGGTGACCAGGCCCTTGGTGCGCTTTTCGATGCGGACCACCTTGGTGCTGTCGCTGTAGTTTTTGACCACCAGCGATTTGACGTTGAGCACGATATCGGTGACGTCCTCCACCACGCCGGGCAGAGTGGTGAACTCGTGCTGTGCGCCATGCACCTTGACTTGCGTGATGGCGCTGCCTTCGAGACTGGAAAGCAGGATCCTCCGCAAACTGTTGCCGACCGTCACGCCGAAGCCGCGTTCGAACGGCTCGGCCACGAACTTGCCGTAGGTCGAAGTCAACGTCTGCTGGTCGCAGGTAACGAGACTGGGAAGTTCCAGTCCGCGCCATCGAATCCGCATGGGAAAACCTCCGCGATTTTTGAACGATTCAGCGGCCGCGCGGCCACGGGCCACCGCTTGGAAATTATTTCGAGCACAACTCGACGATCAACTGCGTCTGCACCGGAATCGAGACGTCGAACTCCTCGGGCAGCCGGGCCACGCGGCCCTCGGGGATCGGCCCTTCGATCAAGGAGAGGAAGTCGGGAAGCTCCCGGCGGGTCTCGCTCAGGTTGGCCTGCACCGCCTGCAGGCTCTTGGTTCGGTTCTTGACGCGGACCACGTCTCCCGGCTTGACCAGGTAGCTGGGCACGTCGACGCGGCGGCCGTTGATCGTGATGTGCCCGTGGGCCACCAACTGCCTGGCCTGCTTGCGGCTCTGGCCGAAACCAAGCCGGTGGACGACGTTGTCCAGCCGCCGCTCCAGCAGGCTCATCAGCGTCGCGCCGGTATTGCCCTTGGAACGCTGGGCCTCGGCAAAATAGCGGCGGAACTGCCGCTCGAGCACGCCATAGTAGTGTTTGACTTTCTGCTTTTCGCGGAGGTGCAAGCCGTAATCCGTCGGCTTGCCCCGCCGGAACTGGTGCATGCCCGGCACCGTATCGCGCCGCTCGATGGCGCACTTGGGCGTATCGCAGCGCGTTCCCTTCAAGAACAACTTCATGCCTTCGCGGCGGCAAAGGCGACAAACAGGTCCGGTATGACGAGCCATATTCCTCGAACTTCAATGGGTTCAGACACGCCGCTTCTTGGGGGGGCGGCATCCGTTGTGGGGCAGGGGCGTGACGTCCTCGATGCTCTTGACGTTCAACCCCGCCGACTGCAGGGCGGTGATGGCGCTCTCCCGCCCGCTGCCAGGGCCCTTGACCCTGACTTCCACTTCCTTGACGCCGAACTTGGCGGCCTTCTCCGCACACTGCTGGGCGGCGCACTGGCCGGCGAACGGCGTGCTCTTGCGGCTTCCCTTGAAGCCGCAAGTGCCGGCGCTGGACCAGCAGAGCGTGTCGCCCTTGGTGTCCGCGATGGTGACCGTCGTATTGTTGAACGTGGCCTTGATGTGGGCCACTCCCAACGTCACGTTGCGGCGAATCTTGCGTCGTTTGCTTTTGGCCACCGGCCACGTGCTCCTGATCAACCTGGTTGAGGATCGCTATTGGAGATCCAAACTTCCGACCGTCGATCTTCCGATTGTCTGTTCCGACCGTTACTTCCGAGCCATTACTTCCGAGCCATGCTGCGTCCGATTGTACCGCTACTTCATGTCTTTGACGCCCTTCTTGCCGGCCACGGTCTTCTTCGGTCCCTTGCGGGTCCGGGCGTTGGTCCGCGTCCGCTGGCCGCGGACCGGCAAGCCGCGGCGATGGCGGATGCCTCGATAGCAGCCGATGTCGCGCAAGCGGGCGATGTTCTGCGCCACTTGCCGCCGCAACTGCCCCTCGACCACGTAATCCTTGTCCAGCAGGGCGGCCAGCCGGGCGACTTCGTCCTCCGCCAGGTCCCTGGCCCGCGCCTGGGGATCGATGCCCGCCTTGTGGCATAGCTCCCGCGACACCTTCTTGCCGACGCCATACAAATAGGTCAGCGAAATCACCGTCGGCCGGTCGCTCGGAATGTCGACACCCAAGAGGCGCGGCATACGTCGTGTACTCCCTGAACAAAAACACCGCCGGCCCAGCACCGGAACAACCTGCACCGGCCGGAATATCCAGCCCGCCGCCCGACGAAAATCAGCCCTGGCGCTGCTTGTGACGCGGGTTCGAGCAGACCACGAACACCACGCCCCGCCGCCGCACGAGCTTGCAGTTCTCGCAAATCCTCTTGACGCTGGCGCGGACTTTCATGGCTCCCAGGCTCTCGGCTCCGGCTAGTGATCCAAAGCGGTTAAGTATAACGCTCTGCCCGCGGGCAGTTCAAGCCCCGTGCCAATAGGAATTTTTCTTCCCCACCGCTTGACGGCCCTCCCCACGCGGGTTTACCAGCTCTCCCCATGCGGGCCGCACGTCAGCGGCCGCGGACCTTCTTCGGTCATGGCGATCGTGTGCTCGAAGTGGGCGCTCGGCTTGCCGTCCTGGGTCACCTGGGTCCAGTGGTCGGGCATGCTCTTGACCTTCTTGGTGCCCATGTTGACCATCGGCTCGACGGCGATCACCAGGCCCGGCCGCAGCTCGAAGTCGCCGTTGCGGCGGAACTGGCCGCTGACGAAGTTGGGAACCTGCGGCTCCTCGTGCATTTCGCGGCCGATCCCGTGCCCCACGAAGCACTCCACCACGTGGAACCCAGAATCGCGCACGTACTGCTGCATCTCGGCGGCCACCTCGCTCCAGCGGCGCTTGACCTTCATCTGCTCGATCGCCAGGTTCAACGTGCCCTTGGTCACCTCCAGCAACCGGGCGACTCGGGGCGCAACCGGGCCCACCGGCAGCGTGACGGCGGCGTCGCCGCACCAGCCGTTGAGCTTGCACCCGGTATCGATGCTCACGATGTCGCCGGCTCGAAGCCGCCGGGGCCCCGGAATGCCGTGCACGACTTCGTCGTTCACCGAAATGCAGGTCACGGCCGGGAAAGGGACCTTGCCCGGCACCCCTTTGAACAGGGGCACGGCGTGATGCTCGGCGAAGAACTTTTCGATCACGGCGTCGATTTCCGCGGTGGTCACCCCGGGCTCGACCAGCCGGGCGCCCAGTTGGTGCGCCTCCCAGACCAACAGCCCCGCCTCCCGCATCAGGCCAATCTCGCGGCTAGATCGAAGGGTCAGCACGCTTCGGTTCAGCTCCGTGCCCGCGGCGCGCCCGAATCGGGCAGGGCCGCTTTGATCCGCTCGAAGACCTCGTCCGGCGAACCAGAGCCGTCGACCGTCTTCAAAAGGCCGCGTTTGCGGTAGTAGTCCAGCAGCGGGCGCGTTTGCTCCCAATACGACTTGAGCCGTTCGGCGATGATCTCGGGGCGGTCGTCGTTGCGGCCCCTGCCCGACAGCCTCTGGATGACCTGCGCGTCATCCAGCCGCAACTCGATCACCACGTCCAACGGTGAGTTCATCTCGCGCAACGTATTGTCCAGTGACTCGGCCTGCCGCAAATTGCGGGGAAATCCGTCGAACACCGCGCCCGCGGCGGCATCGGGCCGCTGCAAACGCTCGCCCACCAGTTTCAGAATGATCTCGTCGGGGACCAACTGGCCGCTGGACATATAGGGCTCGGCCAGCCGGCCCGCCTCGGTCCGCTCGCGGACAGCCTGCCGCAGCATGTCGCCCGTGGAAAGGTGCGGAATATCCAGGTATTCGGCCAGCCGCTGCGACTGGGTACCTTTGCCGGCCCCTGGTGGACCAATGAAGATTACCCGCATCTCGATCCCGGGCCCACGGCCGGATGATTACGATTTTTCCAGCAACCCCCGATAATTCCTCATCACCAAATGGCTGTCGATTTTCTGCACCAGGTCGAAGGCCACGCTGACGGCTATCAACAGGCCGGTGCCGCCGTAAAAGCTGGCGATGTTCTGATCGATTTCCACCGACCGCGATACCAGAGTGGGCGAGATGGCCACCAGGGCCAGAAAGCCGGCCCCCACGTAGGTAATCCGCAGCATCACCTTCTCCAGGTAGTCGGCCGTGCGGCGGCCGGGGCGATAGCCGGGAATGAACGTGCCGAAGCTCTTCAGGTTGTCGGACATGTCCTTGGGGTTGAACGTGATGGCCGTCCAGAAATAGCAGAAGAAGTAGATCATGATCACGTACAGCACGTTGTGCACGTACGACGAATAGTCGGAAAACGCCCGGCCCACCTCCGCCAGCAGGCCCGAACCGGGAAAGCTGCGGCTCAGCCACTCGAACAGGAACGCCGGAAACATCAGCAAGCTGCTGGCGAAGATGATCGGCATCACGCCGGCCTGGTTGACCCGCAAGGGCAGGTACTGGCGGGTGCCGCCATAGACGCGGCGGCCGCGGACGTGCTTGGCACTCTGCGTGGGAATGCGCCGCTGGCCTTGGGTGATGAACACCACCCCAAACACCACGCCCACGAACAACAAGGCCAGCACGATCAGCTTGGCGACGCCCAATTCGCCGGGCCCTCCCTCCAGCACCAATTCGCCCTGGAGCAGGGGCTTCAACAGGGTCATGCCCGCCGCCGGCATCCGCGCCAGGATGCCGGCCATAATCAGCAGGCTGATGCCGTTGCCGATGCCGAATTCGTCGATCTGCTCGCCCAGCCACATCAGAAAGACGGTGCCGGCGGTCATCGTCAGCACGCTGACCACGTGCCAGTACCAGGGGAGGTATCCCAGCGGCATGAAGCTCTTGTCGATCATTTCCTGCCCGACCAGCACCGAAACGTAGAACCAGCTTTGGCCCAGGCACAACACCACGGTGGCATAGCGGGTGTATTCGTTGATCTTCTTGCGGCCGCTCTCCCCCTCTTTTTGCAGCTCCTCGAGCGGCTTCCAGACGCTGGCCAAAAGCTGGAAAATAATGGAGGCCGATATATAGGGCATGATCCCCAGCCCAAAGATCGTGGCCTGGTCGAGCTGCGAGGCGCTGAACGTGGCCACGTTCGCCAGGATCCTGCCCAGGCCGTCATCGCTGCCGGCGAACAGGTTCTTGCTCTGATCGATGATCGGCAGCGGAATCCAGGAGCCCACCCGGTAGATTGCCAAAAGGCCCAGCGTCAGGGCAATCTTCCTGCGCAGCTCCGGAATGGTGAAGACGACGCGGATTTTTTCCCACATGGCTCGATCCGTCCTTTATTGAATTTCGCCGGCGACCTTCCGTGTCAAGGCCTCGACCTTCGAAGTGCCAGGCACCGCCGGACGTTCATCATCGGGTAGGATTGCACAGACCTTGCGCCGGATCAAGAACAGTCCGGCCGCTCGATTCGGCCCTGCCTTGTAGTTCGCCCGGTCAGGCCGCGGCTTGAGAGAATCATTCCTCTTTTTTCTTAGCGGGTTTGGCCGGCTTCGCCTTGGCGGCCGGCTCTGCCTTGGCGGCCGGCTCTGCCTTTCCGGCCGGCTCTGCCTTTCCGGCCGGCTTGGGCCTGGACGCTGACTTGGGTTTGGCGGGGGTTGGCCTCTGCCGGCCTGCCGCCGCCGCACGACCGGCCGCGGCTGCCGCCTGCTTGCCGACCGGCGCGGGGCCCGGAAGCACCAGCGCCTCCCCACCGGCCGCACGGATCTTTTCCTCGGCCGAGCGGCTGAAGCGATGCGCCGAGACCTTCAGTTTCTTGCCCAGTTCGCCGTCGCCCAGCACCTTCAAAACGTCGAAGCGGCCGTTGAGTTGGCCCAAGGCGGCCAGGCTCTCCGCAGTTACCGCGTCGCCGTCGTTAAACCATTCGTTGAGGTCTCCCACATTGACGATTTTGACCGTACGGGCCCAGCGGTTGTGGAACCCTCGCTTGGGGACGCGCCGCGAGAGCGGCATTTGCCCCCCCTCGAAGGCAGGGTGCGTCGTCCAACCGGCCAGTTGCCCCTGCCCCTTATGCCCGCGGCCGCTGGTTTTTCCATGGCCGGAACCGGGGCCGCGACCCACGCGGCGGCGTTTCTTGTGTTTCTTGATCCCGCGGTTGACGTCGTGCAGGTTCATGACAGCGATACTCCCCTGAGCCGCTCGATGTCCTGCCGGGAACGGAGGCTCACCAGGGCGTTGATGGCGGCCTTGACCAGGTTGGCCGGATTCGTCGAGCCGAAGCTCTTCGTCAGGATGTCGTGG
>JBBDNX010000143.1:0-6674 GCA_040877345.1 Pirellulales bacterium | reverse complement strand
GCACCACACCATGAAGAACCATAACTCGGCCTCGTATTACGCCCTGACCGGCCACGCGCCGCCGCTCGACGACATCCGGCTGCGCGACTCGGTGGCCCTGTATCCGGCCTACGGCTCGGTGGTCGACCGGCTGGCGCCGGGCGAGCCGGGCATGCCGACGTTCGTGGCGTATCCGTACGTGATCCGCGACGGGTCGGTCACGCCGGGCCAGCACGCCAGCTTCCTGGGCAAGGCGCACGATCCGCTGCTGGTGACCGAAGACCCCAGCCGGCCCGACTTCCGGCTGCCGGAGCTGAGCCTGCCCGACAACCTGTCGGCCGAGCGGCTGGCCAACCGCCGCGAGATCCAGAAGCTGATCGACCGCCAGAGCCGCCTGCTGGAAGTTTCGGCGGCGGCACAAGGGCTCGACGACTACTACGAGCGGGCCCTGTCGATGCTCAGCTCGCCGCAGGTCAGCAAGGCGTTCGACCTCTCGCAGGAGCCGGAGCCGCTCCGCGACCGGTACGGGCGGCACGCCTACGGCCAGGGGTGCCTGCTGGCCCGCCGGCTGGTGGAAGCGGGGGTGAAGTTCATCAACGTCTATTTCTCGAACAGCATCGGCGGCCAGAGCACGACCTCCGGCGGTTGGGACACGCACGGGTTCAACAACACGCGGATGTTCCCGATCATCAAGGAGTACCACCTGCCGATCACCGACGTGACGCTGCCGGCCCTGCTGACCGATCTCGACGAGCGGGGCCTGCTGGATACGACGCTTGTGGTCTGGATGGGCGAGTTCGGCCGCACGCCGGAGCTGAACGACAACATCAGCCGCGACCACTGGCCGCAGTGCTACACGGTGCTGTTGGCCGGCGGGGGCGTGAAGCGGGGCTTCGTGTACGGCGCGTCGGACCGCAACGGGGCGTTTGTGGACCGCGACGGCGTGCGGCCCGACGACCTGGCCGCCACGATCTTTGGTCTGTTGGGCATCGACCCGCAGACCGAGGTTTACGACACGGCCGATCGGCCGCTGGTGATCGCCGAAGGCAGCCCGATCGCAGGGCTGCTGGCCTGAGCGCCGTCTCGCGAAGAAGACGCTACGACGCTACGGACGGGATTGAACCACGGAGCCACGGGGAACACGGAGACGCACGAGGGAAGGTTACGAAGACGGACGCTACGACGCTACGAAGTGAACCACCAAGAGCACAAAGGACACAAAGACGGACGGGGAGTTACGGACGACGACGGTACGCAGAGACGGATCCACAGATTGCGCTGATTGACGCTGACAAGAGGAACTTCGGAACTGAGGTTGGTCGCCGCGCGGGTCTGGCAATCGCGCGACGAGTTCGAGTAACGCGATTGCTCTGCTCGGTGCCGTGATTCCGGACGCGAAACACCGCACGGCACGGCCCAGGGGAAACATGCACCGCAGGCTCTTTTTTCTGCTGGCCGGTCACATCGCACTGGATGTGCTGATGCTGGCTTTGACGTTTCTTATCGCCCGGCAGGTCTACCTTGCGGCGATGGGCCTGGCTGCGGCGCAATTGTCCCTACTCGGCATCTGGATCGGCCTGGCGCGGGCCAGTTTGAGACGGCGACTCGGCGTGGCGGTTTTGGCCATTTGCGGTGCGACCTCGTTGATGACAATTGCTTTTGCGGCCTACTTTCAGGCTCTTCATCCTAGTTACCGGCTAGGGCTCATGGACGCTTTCCTATTTTGGCCGCCTTTCGCTATTTCCAACACGGGCAAGTTTGCTGGAGCAGCGGCCGCCGTGCTTTTCCTGCCGTTGTGGCGAGTGCAGCTTCACCAGGCGCGTGACCTGGGACCCAGCCCCCCGGGCAGCGGCTTCAGATTCTCGATTCTGCACGTGATGCTGCTGACACTGGTCGTCGGCCTGTTTCTGGCGGTCGGACAGCATATCCGGGGCTTTTTCGGAACCGGCTTGCAGGGCGAGTTTTCGTCTTCATTTTACTTGCTGCTTCAATTCACCGGGGCACCCGCCGGCGTCGCGCAGGCGGCCGCACTTGCCCTGCTGGCCATGTGGGCGTCGTTGGCCGCCGACCGGCCTCATTGGCGGGTAGCCGCGGCCCTGGCGTTGTCGCTTGTCGTTGGATTGGCCGCTCCGTTTCTCCTGGCAAGCTCGCGAGGCGAGTTCATCTTCAGCATTCTCTACGCCACGGTGCACACGGCGATCGTCGTGGCTTCGCTGTTGGTCGTGCGGTCGTGCGGCTATCGGCTGGCCGTCAAGCGCGTCGCGGCGCCCGTACCATCCGTGAGCACCGGGTAGCCGGCGTTTCCTGAAAGGAATTCAGCCTGGCGTTACGAACCGGCCAAGAAACAAGAAAACACCGGTTCGGTTGTCCCGGATGAGAAACAAGAACGGATGGTCGGCCTGAAAAAGGATGGGCTCGTCCGACGCACCCACCGCCCACTCGGTGGTCGCCGCAGCCTCCGTGCCGGCCTCGTTGACGTCAAGCATGGTCTTATGAACCGCACTCGTAATGTACAACGGGTCTTTGCCGGGTTCTCTGCCGCTGATCCCGGAAAAGTCGGCGTCGCCTGGCCGAAAGGCTCGCGTGACCCCTAGGGAAGCCAAGGGCGCGTTCATATCCATCTGTGTTTCCAGCGTAAACTTCGGGATCACTACCTTCACAAGCTCATTCCGCAAGCCGGTCAACCAATTGTCCAGCGTATGCAGCGAGAGTTTTGCTTCCAGGTCGTCGAGGCCATCGCGCTCTTCGGGCAGGAAGAGAACCATGGAGAACGGCCCCTTTTCATACGGTCTCTCCTGCAGACGGTAGGCCAACTCGAGGATTTGTACTCCATCGACTTTTCGATAAGCAAACCCCGAAAGCTGCGTCATGAGAGGGACAGTAGTCTGGCGGCGCTTGTCGAGATGGAAGGGAGCTTTTCGCGTAGCACGCGGCCCGAACTCGTTAAACCAACGAGCCTTGAAGTAGACGGCGCTGGTCAGCACCAGTATGGTATCCGCACGCAAAGACAGCGCTGAACCTCGAATTCTGCTCCGCGTCTGCTGCTCGATCCAGGAACTGATTTGCCGGCTGGCCTCGGCAGGTCGAGCAAAATCGACCTGCCCGAGCTCGGCCCCATACTTGTCGCTCGTGAGCTCGAGAAACTCGGCGTTGAAACTGTATCCTTCCTGTCCCCAGAGCCGATTCGCCGCATATAGCTCGGCCTCGCCGGCGGTTTGAAAGTTCTCTGCCAAATCGGCAAACCCGGCGTGCACGTCGTCCTCGGGAAATGCCAAGTGGAGCGACTTCGCAATCTCGGTCTTCGTCTCGCCGCCGGCTCCGGCATGGACCATCGCCAGCGAGGTCGAGATACTGATCGGCGAAAAAAAGACGTTGCCCGGCTCGGAGTCGGCCAATTGCAAGTAGAGATCGACGGCGAACTGATTGCTGGCTTGGGCTACCTTCAGTTCCGGAGGCAAGTCGGTCAAGTTCCGCGGCTCCACGTGCACCCTGTTGCCGGCCGCGTCCTGAACGAGCCAATACTGCGGCGATGCTTGGATGCGCCTCACTTGCGTGCCGGCCTTGAATCTGCCGTCGGGAGGCGAGGCCTGCTGCGGGACGTCGACGTAGTATTCCGTGTCCTTGGCTACCAGGTGCGTGAATGCCGATTCAACGGTAGGGGCTCTGCGCGGCCGTTTGGCCTTCTGACTTGCCGGCACACTCGCAGTATCCGAGCAACCTGCAAACGCCAGCAGCACGAGGAGTCGCAGCCATGGTTGCATTCTGATTCCCTCCACGAGCACGGGACGATCACGATTCCCCCAAGCGGCATTATGAGTCAATGCCACCAAGGGAAGCAAGAAAATGCGCGCCTCGGCGTCGTGACCACTGACGGTCGGTGCGCCGAGCTAGTGCAGGTCACGAGAAGAATCAGACGGCTGCCGTTCGAGTCATTCGAGGCAACCAATCTGGTTGCTACTGCCCAAGGCAGCGAGCGCTTGATCGAATGCAATCCGTGGCCGTCTTCCACCAGCACGACTGCAACATTACGAGCCGCTTGGGGGCGGCGGGGTGTCGTCCCAGATGCCGATCCACTCGCCTTGAAAGTCGGCGTCGAAGAACATCAGCCAGGTTCGGCGAGGCATGTGGGCCGCCTGCAAGGTCCGCCGCAGCACGGGAGTCGCCTTGTCCAAGTCGACCAACGCCAGGTCGTAGTAGGAATACCTCAGCCCGGTGCCGCGGCCCGTCACGCCGCCCAGGTTGCCGGCGGCGAGCGCCTTGTCCAAGGTTTCCTGCAGCTTTTCGCGCTGGTCGGGATCGGCGCCGTCGAAGTTCTCGCCCTGCTCGATCTTGATGAAACAAAACGTCTCGCCCAACTTGGAGAAGCGGCAGGAATAAAAGCCCTGGGCGTGGGCGGCCATCCACAGCTCCGGGTGCATCGTGGTGGCGACGCCCAGGTCCTGCCGGAAGGGGTAGTCGTCGCACGGCTCGGGCTCCAGCGCGAATACCGACCAGGCGGCCGCGGCAATCCGCTCGTGGCAGGGGCGGTCGGGCAACTGGTCGCAGGTGCTCTGGATCAAGGCCTCGACGGTTTCCTTGAGCCGGCCCAAGGGCAACGACCGCTTGAGCCAACGCGGGCGAGCGACCTGGATGAGGCCGATCCACTTGTCGAGCGTCTCTTCGCCCAGGATGCACTCGGTGGCCACGAAGGCGGGGCCGAGGGCATCCTGGTCGTCGGCCGAAGTGCAGTCGGGCGAGTAATAGACCAGGTCGATGGCATTGCGCTTTCCTTTGCGGACCGAGACGGTGGTCCGCATGATGTCGCCGCCGGTCCGTGCCCGGACCGACTCGATCGCGTCGGCCGGTGTCTCGGCCTGCCGCCAGGCATGGAAGGTCCAGCCCGCACGCCGCGGCGCACGCTCGATGATCGTGTGGACCAGCGGCCGCAGTTGCTTCTCGGCCTCGGGCGTGATGACCAGCCGCATGTGGTGGGTCACGTGGTCGCGGCTGAACTCCCAATTCAAACGCTCGTCGATGGGGGCCAGTTGATCGTGCATCCAGGCGGGCAAGTCCCACTCTTTCTTGCGGCTGAAGAAGTCTTCCAGGTCCGGTATTTTGGCCTCGAAGGAGCGCCACCAGCGGTCGATCGCCGCCAACATCGATTGCTGCTGCCGCACGGCTTCGTGGTCGGCGGTGTTCAAGAATTTCCAGGCCGTTGTCATGCTCGCTCCGGGGGTTGGGCCGCAAGGGGACGAGGGCAATATCGAACTCTAGCTTGTTCCGCCGCCAAGGCAAAGCAGGCTGGGCAACGCCCCCGGCGAGCAACTAGAATGGCAATCGTCCGCAAGGACCGCCTTGGCGCCGAGCACCCCTCTCCCTCTAACCGCGAAGAGCAGCATGAACATGAAAACCAGTCGTCGGCAGTTCGTCAAAACCACCGCGGTGGCGGGCCTGGGCCTCGGCCTGGGGACAAGCGCCTGGTCGCGGGCCCGGGCGCTGGGCGCCAACGAGCGGCTCGACATCGGCGTGATCGGCGTGGGGGGCCGCGGCGCGGGGAACCTGGACGCCGTGGCCGGGCAGAACATCGTGGCCCTGTGCGACGTGGACGAGGACCGGCTGAACGAGGCGGCCCAAGGATTCCCGGCCGCGAAGAAGTTTTTCGACTACCGGCAACTGCTCGACGAATCGAAGCTGGACGCCGTGGTCGTCGCCACGCCCGACCACCATCATGCCCCGGCCAGCATCCGTGCCCTGGAGCGAGGCCTGCACGTGTATTGCGAGAAACCGCTGACGCACACGGTCCGCGAGGCCCGGCGGATGGCCGAGCTGGCGGCCGAGAAGAACGTGGCCACGCAGATGGGCACGCAGAACCACGAGCACCCGGGCTACCTGCGGCTGGTCGAGCTGATCCAGTCGGGGGCGATCGGCCCGGTGCGCGAGGTGCACGTGATCACCGATCGGCCCGGCGCGTTCTGGCAGCAGGGGCTCGACCGGCCGACCGACACGCCCCGCGTGCCGGGCAGCCTAAAGTGGGACCTGTGGCTGGGACCGGCGGCCGAGCGGCCCTACCATCCGGCCTACGTGCCGTTTCGCTGGCGCGGCTGGTGGGATTTCGGCTGCGGGGCGATCGGCGACATGGCCATCCACCTGATGGACCCGGCCTTCTGGGCCTTGAAGCTGGGCGGGCCGGTGCGGATCACGTCCAAGGGGCCGCCGCCGCACCCGCACAGCGGCCCGACCTGGATGGAGTCGCGCTTCGAGTTCGGCGAGCGCGACGGCCTGCCGCCCTGCCAGGTGACCTGGTACGAGGGGACCGCGAAGCCGGCGGCCGAGGTGGCCCCCCTGCTGCCGATGAACGGCTCGCTGTTCATCGGCGACGAAGGGAAGATCGCCGTCGAGCACGACAAGCAGCCGGTGTTGCTGCCTGAAGAAAAGTTCCGGGGTTTCAAGGGTCCGGACCCGTTCCTGCCCCGGTCGCCCGGCCATCACCAGCAGTGGATCGAGGCCTGCAAGACCGGCAGCCGGACCGGCAGCAATTTTGGGTACGCGGGCCCGTTTACCGAGGTGGTGTTGCTGGGCAACGTGGCCTACCGCGTCGGCCAGCCGATCAGTTGGGACCCGGACTCGATGCGGATCACGGACGTCTCCGAGGCAAACCAACTCTTGAGCAAGGAGTACCGCAAGGGGTGGGAAGTCTGAAGGCAGAAGGAGGAAGG
>JBBDNX010000142.1:0-6682 GCA_040877345.1 Pirellulales bacterium | reverse complement strand
GGGGGTTGGGCGAGGACTGGGGCACGCTGCCGCTTTGCCGCTGCCACCCGGCTGCCCACCGACCACCGACCACCGACCACTGTGACAACATGAAGCTCACGATGCACGACATCCTCGCCCGGTTGGGGCAAGGCGAATCGATCGAGGCCGTGTGCGCGGCGGCCGGCATGTCGCCGGGCGAGTTCGACGCCTGGTGGAAGGCCGAATGCCGGCGCCGCGTGCCGTCGATGTCCGGCCAGGTCAAAGCCGGCCTGCAAACTGGCGCGGAAATCATCCGGGATGAGCGGGGCATTCCGCATGTTCTGGCCGACAACGATCACGATCTGTTCGTCGCCTTCGGGTATGCGATGGCGCAGGACCGGCTGTTCCAGCTCGACTACCTGCGGCGCCGGGCTTGGGGGCGGTTGTCCGAAGTGCTGGGCGGCGAAAACCTGGAGTTGGACCTAGTGGCGCGGACGGTCGGCCTGGGCCGGATTGCCGAGGCCGAGTGGCCCACGCTGCCGGAGGAAACGCGCGAGCTGCTGACGGCGTTTTCGACCGGCATCAATGCCTGCATCGACGCGTGCGGCGAGTGCCTGCCGATCGAATTCGATCTGCTGGCCTACCGGCCCGATCCGTGGAAGCCGCTCGACTCTCTGGCAATCGCCGGCGAGCTCCGCTGGTATCTGACCGGGCGTTTCCCGGTGATCGTCATTCCGGAGCTGGCCCGCCGGGCATTGGGGCAGCCTGCATTGCTCAAGGCGTTTTTGGAGTGCGAGGCCGACGACGAGAGCATCCTGCCGCCGGGCTCCTATCCGACCCGCCCCGCCGGCACCCAGCCGATCGGTGCCACAGCCGGCTTTCCGGACGAAGGGCTGGGAAGCAACAACTGGGTGCTGTCGGGCAAGCGGACCAAATCGGGCAAACCGCTGTTGGCCAGCGATCCGCACATCGCCTTCGCCGCCGTCTCGTGCTGGTACGAAGTGCATTTGTGCGGCGGCTCGTTCAACGTGGCCGGCATGACCTACGCCGGCATGCCGGCCGTGATGTTCGGCCGCAACCCGCAGGTGGCCTGGGGCTGCACCAACAACATCTGCTCGCAGCGCGAGTTGTACCAGGAGCGGACCGACCCGGCGCACCCGGATTGTTTTCTCTACGACGGCCGCTGGGAGCCTGCTCGGAAGATCGACGAGGTGATTCACGTCAAGGGCGGGCCGAGCGTCACGAAGACGATCCGCTTTTCGCGCAACGGGCCGATCGTCGACGAGATACTGCCGCAGGCCGCCGGAGACACCGGCCCGGTGAGCTTGCGCTGGCTGGGCCGCGAGCCGTGCGGCTGGCTGCCGGCCCTGTTGGCCATGGACCGCGCAGGCTCAGCGGACGAGTTTCGCGAAGCGACGCGGCCTTGGCTGGTGCCCACGTTCAGTCTCGTCTTCTGCGATGTCGCGGGGCACATCGGCTATCAGTGCGTGGGCCGGATTCCGGTGCGGCACGTGGTGGAGCGAGGCTACCGGCCGGGCTGGGACCCCGAGCACCAGTGGGACGGCCTGATCCCGTTCGAAGGGTTGCCCCGGCTGGCCGACCCGGATCGCGGCTTCGCCGTGACGGCGAACAACCGCCCGGCGGCGGACGACTTCGCTTATCCATTGTCGGGCACCTGGGTCAGCGGCTACCGGGCCCGTCGGATCCGGGAAATGATTGCCGAGCGCGACGAGCTGGACCTGGCCGACATGGCCCGCATGCAGCAGGACAGTCTTTCGCTGCGAGCCGTCGCGTGCGTGCCGCGGCTGGTCGAGCTGCTGGCCGACGGCGGCGATGCCCGCCAAAAACAAGCTCTCGAATACCTGGCCGGCTGGGATTGCCGGATGGAGCCCGACCGGATCGCCGCCACCATCTTCGACGTGTTCTTCAGCCGTTGGAGCCAGGCCGTGGCCGACCAGCAGTTCGAGGGAGCTTTTTCGTCGATGGCGGCTGAAGCGTTGGGCGGCCTGGCGGCACGCTTGCTGTTTGAAGATCCCTGGAACTGGTTCGAGAAGGCCGACCGACCGCAGGCGATCCGCTCGGCCATGGATGCGGCCCTGGACGCGCTGGCCCAGCGGTTTGGCGCCGAGATGTCGGGTTGGACCTGGAGCCGGCTGCACCGGTTGACGCCGCGGCACGTGCTTTCGGGCCGGGGTGATCTGGGTTTGCTTCTGGATCATCCATCGCGGCCGGTCCGCGGCGACATGCTCACCGTCTGCAACACGGGCAACGACGCCGACTGGCAGGCGACGACCGGCGCCGGTTATCGGATGGCGGCCGACATGGCCGACCCGCGGCCGGCATTGCTGGCGGTGGACCTGGGCAGCCAGTCGGGTCATCCCGGCAGCCCGCACTACGACGACCAGGTTGGTGATTGGCTGGCCGGCAAGCACCACCGCTTGCCGCTGAATCGGGACGAGATTGTGGCGAAGGAGAGACTGGAGCTTGGAACTTAGAACGACTTAGGACTTAGATCTTGGATCTTAGAACTTGGGACGAAGTACAAAGTACAAAGACCAAAAGCTTATGCTGGTTGGCTATGTGAGTGACGAGCGGTATGTGGCGATGCCGCTGGTGCTGTTGGAGTTTACTCGCGACGGCGAGTCGATCGAGGCCCGCTCGCGGGCGACGGGCGCTGTTTACGCCGATCTTGCGCCCGGGGCGACCTACGATGTCGCGCTGTACAAACAGGGCTACGGCTCGAAAAGGGTGCGGTTGACAGTCGAGCCGGGGAAGCTGCACCACTTCCGCTTGCTGTCCGATTGCCTGCTGGGCTACGTCTGGCCCAAGTGGGTCAAGGCGGGCCAGGAGTCGGAGTTTCGAGTTCACAGCGTCGAGGCATACAAGCTGGAGTTGTGGCGATACGGCTGGCAGAAGGAATTCGTCCGCAATCTCGGCTGGCACGACGAGCACGGCCCACGGGCCACGATGCAGATCACGCCCGACGGCGACTACACGCAAACGGGCGTCGAGTGGAACCGCGAGGGGTACAACATCGCGGTGCACCGACAGTTTGTCCTAGCGCCCGCGCGCAGCGGCCTGTATTACTTTCAGGCCAGCACGGCCACGGGCAGCCGGTTTGCATTCCCATGGGTGGTCGCACCCGAGCGGCCCACCTGCCCCTTGGCGGTGCTGGCGTCGAACATCACCTGGAACACGTACAACGCGTTCGGCGGGCGCAGCAACTACATCCATCCCGAGGGTTTTCCTGCCACGCCCACGGTGAACTCGCGGCAGGAGCTGGAACGCTACACCGATCCGGACCACATCCAGTACCACTGGGACGAGTACCCGCCCCTGTCGTTCGACCGGCCGGAGCCGATCAACCACATCGATCCGGGGGAAGAGGCCACCGATCCGATCGAGGGGCGCGCCGCCTGCCACCTGGCGCCGGCGGAGTGGCGGCTGCTGGCGTGGCTGGAACGGGAGCAGTTCGCCTACGACTACCATGCCGAGACGCAGCTCGAATCGGGCGAGCTCAACCTGGAAGACTACCGCGTGCTGATCCTTAGCACGCACCCCGAGTACTGGTCGCGGCGGATGTACGAGCGCGTGAAGCGGTGGGTGTTCGAGCAGGGGGGCAAGCTGATGTACCTGGGAGGCAACGGCATCAACTGCGAGGTGAAATTCGTGGACGAGACAACGATCACCTGCCTCAACGGCGACAAGTGCGAAATCGACGGCCGCGGCCTGGACAGCCGGTTTCATCTGTCGCACGAGTCGGAGGCCAACCTGCTGGGCGTGGTCTACAGCGACCCGGGCGCCATGACGGCCGCGCCCTTCCGCGTGGTCGACGCCGCACACTGGGCGTTTGCCGGAACCGGTTTGGCGAACGGCGCCCTGTTCGGCCAGGCCAGCTTGCACCGCCGCTGCTCCGGAGGCGCCAGCGGCCACGAGACCGACAAGATCTCGGCCAGCTCGCCGGCCAACGTGCGGCGATTAGCCAAAGGTGAGAACCGCGATCAAGGCGGGGCCGACATGATCTATTACGACACGCCGAGCGGCGGTGCAGTTTTTTCGGCCGGATCGATCACCTGGCCGAGCTGCTTGCTGGTCGACGACGCCGTGTCGAAAATCACCGCCAACGTGCTCGGCCGTTTTCTGGGATAGTCCCAAGACGAGACGAAGAAGAATAGCCACAAAAAACACGAAAAGGCACGAAAAGAAGAAAGAAGACGGACGAAAGAAGAGAGAGTTCGTGCACGGCGCTGAATCCGTTCTCTTTAAAGCTCGTCCGGGCGGGGCGAGTGCGGCTGATCGGCTATATCCGTCATCAAATACGCAATCCTCTTCTTCGTATGGTTGTGGCAATCTTCTTCGTGGGGGTGGGCCGGACTGCGGCGGCTGCTCAGCGCGCCGGCTCGAAGAAGGTCTGATAAGCGTTTTTGGCGGCCTCGATCCCGCGGCGCAGGGCGAGCACGTCGCCGCTGATCGATAGCATGCGGCAACCCTTCTCATAGGCCCGCTCGGCGAAGGCGGGGTCGGATGGCACCGTGCCCCAGTGCTTGCCATGGCGGCGGCAGGCGGCAGCAACCCGGTCGATTGCCTCCCAGACCTTCGCATGGTCGGGCTGGCCCAGCACGCCCAGTGCCTGGGAAAGATCGGCCGGACCCACGAACAACACGTCGACGCCGTCCAAGGCCGCGATCTGCTCGGCTTCTTCCAAGGCGCCCGTTGTCTCAACCTGGATGGCCACCAGGTGGTCGCGATTGGCGTCGCGGGCAAACTCGGCCATCGTTTTGAGGGTGTAATGAGCATCGCGGCCGGAGGTGTTCATGCCGCGCATGCCGCGGGGAGCGAACTTGCACCAGCGGACGAACTCCTCCGCCTGCGCGGCCGAATGGATCTGGGCCGCCATCACGCCGCCGGCGCCCGCCTCCAGGTTCTGCGTGACCTGGGCATAGTTGGTGGGCGCCATCCGCACGAAGCTGTCCAGGCCGTTGGCCCGGGCGGCCGCGGTGGCGATCTGGATGTCGCGGTACGTGAGGCCGACGTGCTCCTGGTCGAGCCAGAGGCCATGAAAGCCGCCCGAAAAGCCGTACATGTCGATGGCGACCGGCCCCAGCAGCCGGCCGATCGAAAAGAGCCGCGCCAACTGCTGATTAGCCAGGATCTCTTTGAGCCGCATGGGTTTACGTGCGTTGGGGGGATGGGGCGTCGGCCAGACGTAGCAGGACTTGCCAGAGTTCTGGGTGAAGCGGGCCAGGGGCCCGAATTCGGCTACCAAAGGGCGGGCCGCAGGCCCGAATTCTGGCGAATCCGGCTAGGCTGGGGCGCTGTAGGCGCTACGGGCGGAAGTCTGACAGCCGCGCCGGCGGGCGTCAAGCCGCGGATTTTTATGACGGCCGCGAACCTTTTCGCCGATCAGGCGTCCATAGGGTGGAGCCTGCCGCCTCATGTTCCTTCGCAAGGACCATGATCCGGCCGCCCAGTCGGGCCAGATCGGCTTGACATGAGCGGCGAAGCGTGACAGGCTTACAAGATGGGACGAATCGCCTCGCAAGCGGTTGTCCCGCGAGCGGAAACCGTTTTTTCTCTCCAGAAGCGCGTAGCGCAGGAAGATTGCCATGCGTAGCTTTCTCTTGAACCGCACGACCAAGAACGTCCTCGGTGACCGCCAGGATCGTATCGTCGCGGCCGGTAAAGAGAAGCTATGCGCCATGCTGCGCGCGGGCTCCTTCTTTTCCAGGCAAGCCCGGCGGGCCGGCCAACGGTATTTGACGCCAGTGTCTCTGACGGCACGGTTGCGTTCGATATCAACGGCCATCGCCCGCGCGGCCCGGCAGGCCCAGGCGGCAAGTTTATTGCCCGCCCAGGCCAGTTATGGGCCGCATCGGTGCTGGCACTCCATGCACGGAGTGCCGCACGCTTCCGCCGGCACACGCTAACCGGTCGCCCTGGGGCGACAGTTGGGCGTTGAGGTCGGAAGCCGGCAAGCGAGGCCTGGTCCCGCGGTGAAGGCGTTTTGCCTTTGCATTTTTCCGCGGTTCCGGGCGCAAGATCCCGCACTGTGTGCCAGGCCCGGCATGAAATGGGCCAGGAGAGAACCATGACCACGCTGACGCATGAAGCCACTGACGAAAAGACCGCACTGATCGAGCTGGTTCTGGCCGCGCGCGACGGCGACCGGGAGGCCTTTGGCCAACTGGTCGAGCGGTTCGAGCGGACGGTGTACGCCGTGGCCCTGCGCCGGCTGGGCAACCACGTCGATGCCCAGGAGCTGACGCAGGAAGTGTTCGTGCAGGCTTTCCGCAAGATCGGGCAGTTGCGGCAGGCGGAGTGCTTCGTGGGATGGCTGCGCTCGATCACCAACCGGCTGGCGATCAACCGGGTAGTGCGCAGCGGCCCGGTTGTGCCGACCGACCGCGAGGCACTGGAGGCGGTGTGCCTGGAGCACCAGACGCCGCTGACCGACGCGCTGGCCCGCGAGCGCGAGTTGCAGGTGCGGGCCGGCCTGGACCGGCTGCGCGCGTTGGACCGCGCCACGCTGGTGGCGTTTTATGTCGAGGGGCAGTCGTTGATCGAGATGAGCACGGCCTTCGATTCGCCGGTCGGCACGATCAAGCGCCGGTTGCACGTGGCGCGGAAGCGGCTGGCCCGCGAGCTGGAGGAGTTGGCTCCGGCTTAGTCAGTGCCCGGCGGACCCGACGGGGTCCGCCGGGCGAAGGGGGGTTGAGGGGTA
>JBBDNX010000141.1:0-6684 GCA_040877345.1 Pirellulales bacterium | reverse complement strand
GGCGAGCACCGCGGAGGCCGTACTTCTTCCGCTCCTTCATCCGCCCGTCGCGAGTCAGGAGGTTGGCGTCGCGCAGGGCCTGCTCCAGGCCGCCGTCGTAAAGCTTCAGCGCGCGGGCCAGGCCCATTTTGCAAGCGCCCGACTGGCCGGTCATGCCGCCGCCGTGCACCTTGATCACCACGTCGACGCTCGTGAGGCGGTCGGTCTGCTTCAAGGGAGCCAACAGGGCGTTGCGGTCCTGGTCGTTCACGAAATACTCGTCGTAGGGACGCTCGTTGATCGTGATGGTGCCTTTCCCGGGCCGCACCCGCACGCGAGCCACTGAAGTCTTGCGGCGCCCCGTGCCCAAGGTATCGGCCGATTTTTTCGCGGACGGTTTTTCGACGGTCGACATGGAGATTTTCTGCTTGCGGGTTCTGGCGGGCTGCTGGTTGGATTCCGCCCGGTCGGGTGAATGGGGTAAATCGCTGGGCGAAGTGATCGAGAGCGGCCGGGTGGCGGCTATCGGGCAGCCAACTCCTTGGGTTCGGGCATCTGGGCTTGGTGCGGGTGCTCGCCTCCGGCGTACACCTTCAGCTTCGAGAGCATCGCCGTGGCCAGCTTGTTCTTGGGCAGCATCCGCCGCACCGCCTCGGTCAGGATCTTCTCCGGCCTACGCTCCAGCCGCTGGCCGGCCGTCTCGCTGCGCAACCCCGTGTAGCCGGTGTACCAGGTGTACTGCTTCTGCTGCCACTTTTTGCCGGTCAGCACCACCTTGTCGGCGTTGACCACCACCACGTAGTCGCCCGTATCGACGTGTGGAGTGTACGTGGGCCGGTGCTTGCCCATCAGGATCATGGCGATCTCGGAGGCCAACCGCCCGACCACCTTGTCGGAGGCATCGACCAGCCACCACTTCTGCTCGACCTGGCCCGGCCTGGCCATGTACGTCTTGGTGCTTGCCACGTTGAAAGCTCTTCGCTCGGGAAAACTCGTGCTTGGCTGCTCCCGCCGGGCGGGAAGAAACGAGTAATTTACCGCTTTACCCTTGTCGCTTCAAGACGTCGGCCGTAACTTACTGGCCATGAAAGTGGGGGTCGTCAAGGAAAGCTGCCCGGGCGAGCATCGCGTGGCGCTGGTGCCCGCCGCGCTGCCGCCGCTGGCCAAGGCCGGTCTGGAGGCACTGGTCGAGACGGGCGCGGGGCAGGCCGCCGGCTATCCCGACTCGGCCTACCAGGAAAAAAGGGCAAGCATCGCGGCGGATCGTGCCGAGGTTTTTGCCTCGGCCGACGTGGTCCTCGAGGTCCGCGCCCTGGGAGCCAATCCCCAGGCGGGCATCATCGACCTGGGATTGGTGCGGCCCGGCCAGGTGCTGATCGGTCTTTGCGATCCGCTCGGTTCGCCCGCCGCCGCCCAGCAACTGGCGGCCCAGGGAGGCGTGCTGTTTGCCATGGAGCTGATCCCCCGGATCACGCGGGCCCAGAGCATGGACGTGCTGTCGTCGATGGCCACCGTGGCCGGCTACAAGGCGGTGCTGGTGGCCGCGGCCGCTTTGCCCAAAATGTTCCCCTTGTTGATGACGGCCGCCGGCACGGTGTCGCCGGCCCGCGTGTTCATCGTCGGGGTGGGGGTGGCCGGATTGCAGGCGATTGCCACCGCCCGGCGGCTGGGGGCGGTGGTGCACGCCTACGACGTGCGCCCGGCGGTCAAGGAGCAGGTGCAGAGCCTGGGGGCCAGGTTCCTCGACTTGCCGCTGGAAACGGACCAGGTGGAGGGGCAGGGGGGATACGCCCGGCAGCTCGACGAGAGTTTTTACCGCCGCCAGCGGGAGATGATGCTGGAAGCGATGGCGGCCAGCGACGTGGTCATCACCACCGCCGCGGTGCCGGGCAAAAAGGCGCCGATCCTCGTCACCACGGAAATGGTCCGGGCCATGGCGCCCGGCTCGGTGATCGTCGACTTGGCCGCGGAGCGCGGCGGCAATTGCGAGCTGACGCGGCCCGACGAGACGGTGGTGCACCAGGGGGTGACCATTCTCGGCCCGAGCAACCTGGCCGCCACGGTCCCTTATCACGCCAGCCAGATGTACTCGAAGAACATCTCCACGCTGCTGGTGCACCTGGTGAAGGAGGGCAAGTTTTCCTTCGACTTCGACGACGAGATCACGCGTGAGACGCTGGTGGCCTACAACGGCCGGATCGTTCATCCCCAGGTGCACAGCGCCTTGGGCGCCGCCTCGGCAATCCCCAGGGCGGCGGCCGATTGACCACATGCTGTCAACGAATCTCAAGCGACAAGCGAAACATCCATGCTCCAGACAACTTCTTATATCACCCTCTTGGCCCAGGCGGCCCCGGTGACCGGCGGCGCGACGCGGCTTTCGCTGGTGGCCGGCCTGACGATCTTCGTGCTGGCGATCTTCGTCGGATTCGAGATCATCCGGAAGATCCCGCCCACGCTGCACACGCCGCTGATGTCGGGCTCCAACGCCATTTCGGGAATCACCGTCGTGGGGGCGATGCTGGCGGCCGGCGCCGACCTGCCTTGGTTCGGCACGCTGCTGGGTACGGTGGCCGTGGTGCTGGCCATGATCAACGTGGTGGGCGGTTTCCTGGTGACGCACCGCATGCTGCAAATGTTCCGCAGGAAAGATTGAGCTTTGGACAAATCCTCGCTGATCAATCTGACCTACCTGGTCTCGGCCGTGCTGTTCATCCTGGCCCTCAAGGGGATGACGCACCCCCGCACCGCCGTGCAGGGCAACTTGTCGGGCGCGTTGGGCATGCTGCTGGCGATCGGGGCGACGTTCGTCGACCCGCAGACCTTCGAGTACGCGTGGATCGTGGTGGGCCTGGTGCTGGGTTCGATTCTGGGCGCGGTGCTGGCGGTCCGCGTCCAGATGATCGCCATGCCCCAGATGGTGGCGCTGCTCAACGGATTCGGCGGCGGGGCCTCGATGCTGGTGGCCGGCGCCGAGCTGTTCAAGGCTTCGCCGCCGGCGACGGCCGAGGCGGTGGCCATGGTCGCTTCGGGACTGATCGGCACGGTCACGTTCACCGGCAGCCTGGTGGCCTTCGCCAAGCTGCAGGAGATTTGTTTTTCCAAGCCCTTGGCCTTCCAGGGGCAGCAGGCGGCCAACGCCCTGCTGGCGGCCGCGGCGTTGGGTTTCGGCGCGGTGGTGGTCGCCAATCCGGAGTATGGCTGGGCCTACTTGGCCGTGGTCGTGCTGGCGTCGGTCCTGGGCGTGCTGTTGGTGGCGCCGATCGGCGGGGCCGACATGCCCGTCGTGATCGCGCTGTTGAACTCCTATTCGGGGCTGGCGGCGGCGGCCACCGGCTTCGTGCTGGGCAACAGCGTGCTGATCATCGCCGGTTCGCTGGTCGGTGCTTCGGGCGTGATCCTCACGCAGATCATGTGCAAAGCGATGAACCGATCGCTGACCAACGTGCTGTTCGGCCGCATGCAAGCGGCGCTGGCCGGCTCGCCGGCCGACGACGTCTACGGCGGCCGGGTCAAGTCGGCCACGGCCGACGACATTGCCATTCTGTTCGAGTCGGCCCGCCGCGTGGTGATTGTGCCCGGCTACGGGCTGGCGGTCGCCCAGGCGCAGCACGCCGTGCGCGAGCTGGCGGGGCTGCTGGAGGCCCGCGGCACGGAGGTCGAATATGCGATCCACCCGGTCGCCGGGCGCATGCCGGGACACATGAACGTGCTGCTGGCCGAGGCCGACGTGCCCTACGAAAAGCTGAAGGAAATGGACGAGATCAATCCCAGCTTTGCCGAGACCGACGTGGCGCTGGTGATCGGCGCCAACGACGTGGTGAACCCGCTGGCGCGCACTGATCCCAAGAGCCCGATTGCCGGCATGCCGATCTTGAACGTGGACCAGGCGAGGACCGTAGTGGTCATCAAGCGGAGCTTGAGCCCCGGTTTCGCCGGTATCCCCAATCCGCTCTTTGCCATGGACAACACGTTGATGTATTTTGCCGATGGCAAGAAGGCGGTACTCGATCTGGCCGCCGCCGTCAAATCGCTGTAGCCGGCGAGCGGCTGAAGTTCGGGAACTCGAAGATCCGCCTCCGGCGGATGGAGAACTGTTTCGTCGCAGGAGTCGAACCGATGTCCCAGCCACGCTTTCAATCGTTCGCGGAGTTCTGGCCGTTTTACGTGCGCGAGCACAGCCGGCCGGCGACGCGCTTCTGGCACTTCTGCGGCACCACGCTGGCGCTGGCGCTGCTGGTTGTGGCGGTCGTTTCGCAGAGGTGGCTCTTGCTGGTGGCGGTCCCGATTTGCGGCTATGCCTTTGCCTGGGGCAGCCACATGCTGATCGAGCGCAACCGCCCGGCCACGTTCAGCTACCCGCTCTGGTCGTTGTGGGGCGACTTCAAGATGTGGGCCATGATCGCCACCGGACGCATGCCCCGCGAGGTCCGCCGGATCCTCGAATCGCAGCCGGAGTAGGCGCGCGAAGGACGCATCGAACAGTAGCAGGAAAGGCATCCTTGCCCGTCCGGCACGTTCGAGACGGCCTGGGAAGGCCGTCCTACGAACGGTTGCAAGAGGGCTAAATGCGGATGCCGCGCTTGCGGGCCAACGCGCGCAGCGCGAACTCGAAGTACTGGACCTTTTTTGTAGGCTTCTTGCGGGCCCAGTTGAACGCGGTTTGAACCGTCCTCCGCGGCAATACGCCCTGGTCGACCAGCTCCAGCACCCGGGCGATGAAGGCGAACTCGACGTCGCGCCGGGCTCTCAGCCCCTTTTCGAGCTGCGTCTTCAAATCAACCGTGACGGCGCTGGTCGTCGAGCCGCCGTCGCCCGAGGCGCCTCGGAGCTCCGCCTGCTCCAGCGCGAACCAGCACAAGCTTGCAAACAAGGCGAACAAGGCGGCCAACGCGGTGCGCTTCGCCATGGCGAAGAAACTCCCAGGAAATAAAGAGAAAAAGAAGAAGTTAAAGAAGGAAGTTGCCGTCCGCTTCATGGATGAACCTGACAGCCCACAACGGTCGCGGGCTTGTAGCCAAATCGGCTCGCCGCCGCAAGGCGGCTTGCGAAGCGGTGTCTGCCAGCCGCGCGCCGGCTGAATGCCCAACTTGCGCCGCTCCCCCGGCTTGCCCGCCAACGGGTCTTGGCCCGTTTTGCCCGTGTCGCGTATCATGGGACTGACAGATGAAAACACCCCTCGCGAACCGCCGTACCCGATGGCCGGGCCTGTTGGCCGCGGCCGCCCTCTGTTGGCTGATGTCCGCTGCAACGGGCAATTCGGCCGAACCGGCTGCCCCACCAGGCGAGCAAGACCCGCCGGCGGCTGACGAGGATTCGGCAGCGCCATCCACCGGGCAAAACCCTTCCGCCGATCGAGCGGCAGCGGGCGAACTGAACCGGCTGATCGACGAACTGAACCACGATCAGTACGATGTCCGTGAGAGAGCCGCCTCCAGGCTGGCCCAGTTGGCGCTGCAGCCCGAGACGCAGGCCGAACTGGCAAACCAGGTCCAGCGGGCCTTGCTCTCGCCCCAGACCCCTTTCGAAGTCCGCACCCGGCTGGCCGCCCTGGCCCGCAAGTTGCCGCCGGTCGGCGAACCACCCCCGGCCGACGTCTCGGACGACCAGCTCGATCGGCTGATCGTCCAGATGGACGCCGCCTCGTATGCGGTGCGGCAAGGCGCCGCCGCTCGCCTCCAGTGGCTGGCGGCCCGGCCGGAGTTGGCCTGCCCAATCATGGCCAGGTTGAAGGGCCGCCTGGCCGAGCCCCAGTTATCTGCCGAGCTACGCGAGCAGATGGCGCCGATCCTCCAGACCGCGCGGCGGGCGTGGCTGACCAGCGACCCGCGGTTGTGGCGGCTTGACGACGTGCCCGAGCAACAAATCGAGCGCTGGCTGAACGAGCTGGTTGCCCAGCACGATCCCGGCACCGACGGGCGGCCGGCAACAGCTCGGCGGAAGGGCGACGACGCAAGGGCTGAATTGGATAGCGAGGATCCTGAGCCCGAAGCGGCGGCCATCGCGGCCGGCCTTCTGCGCGGGGTCGCCGGACAATCGGGCCGCGATCGCGGCCGGACCGGGCCGTCGCAATTGCTCGAAGGACCGGCCCGCGAACTGGTCGACCTGATGGTCCGCGACGGGTATCTGCCGCGAGTCAAGCAGGCGATCGAGCGGCGATTGGCCGAGGGCGTCCATCCCGGGGCCGAAGCCCGGCTCACCGAGCTAGTGGATTGGACCCGGCCGGCCATGGTGGCCGAGTACTGGGAATCCAGGCGCCACTTGGGCATACAGCACCTGCTGATCGGCGTGCCCAGCTTTTCGCCGCTGGCGGAACGGCCCAGCCACTTCGATCGGATCGACGAGCAGACCGCCCACTGTGTCAGCGGCAACGCCTTGACGGCCGGCCAGGACTATCCGGTGGGGGTGCTATTCCCGCATCCGAAGCGGGCCAATGCCCAGTTTCACCTGGTCCATCTGCCCACGCCGCGGCACCGGCTGGCTTACGAGTACCTGGTCCAGGCCGACGAGGCTGGGCGGCTCGTCGAGTTGAGCGAGCGCACCTTGTCGGCCCTGCTGGCCGAGAAGCGCGGGATGTCGGAGGCCGAGCTGATCATGCTGCGGCACCTGGACCCGGGGGCCGTGTCGCGGTTCGCCGGGCGGTACTTGCTGGCCGTCGACGACGGGCCGTTGCCGGGCGATTTTCCGCGGCGGGGCTGGACGAGC
>JBBDNX010000140.1:0-1289 GCA_040877345.1 Pirellulales bacterium | reverse complement strand
TCGCCTCGGGGTCGTGCTCGACGTGCCCCGGCGCCGGCAGGATCTGCTCGAATTCCTGCTGCGCGCTCGCAACCAGGTGGCCATGGCGGTCGAACACGATCGCCCGGCTCGATGTGGTGCCCTGGTCCAACGCCAGAATGTAACGGCTCATGCGGGCACTCTCTTTCCAAAATGCTTTTCCAGGCGCTGGCTGACCGCGCTGGCTTGCTGCTGGGCCTCCTCGGCCCCCATCACGGCCTCTTCTACCAACAGCCGCGCCAATTGCCGCAGCGTGGCCAGCGACAGCCGCCGATCGTACAGCAACATCAGCCGGCGCTCAACGAGATCGCCCAGCGAGCGCACCCATTCGTTGCGGATCACCCAGCGGACGAAGGCCTCGGGCAAATCGGTCCCCACCACGTTCTGCCGCGACCCCGCGGTGCCCGCCAGCAGGATCCGGGCGGCACGCGTCCCCACCAGGCGCCACACGGCGCCGGCCTGCTCGGCGCTGAACCCCGTCTCGGCGGCCAGGCGGGTGCACTGCGCCGCGACTTCCTGGGGCGCGGCTGGATACCCCTCGGCCCCGGGCAACGGCCGATCGCGGCTGACCGTCACGCCGGCCAGCCCGAGTCGAGCACGGATGGCGGCAGCCGTCTCCTCCGCCAGCGAGCGGCAGGTTGTCAGCTTGCCCCCGATGACCGAGTACAGCGGCACGGCGCAGTCGGTGTTCGGCTGCAGCCAATGCCGCCGCGTGATGCTGGCCGGATCCTCCGCGTGCTGGTAGGGCAATGGCCGCACGCCGCAATAGTGCAGGTCGATGTCCTGGGGGCCGAGTTCTACGCCCGGCACGATCGCGTTGACCGTCCGCAGCAGGTAGTCCAGCTCGTCGGGCGTGGCCACGGCCGACGCCGGGTCTCCTTCGAACGGCACGTCGGTGGTGCCGATCAGCAACGCGTCGCCGAAGGGGAGCACGAATACCGGCCGCCCGTCGTCGGCCTCGGCATACAGGCCGGCATCGCCCAGCGCCTCTCGCAGACGCTTGTTGTGCGTGATGATGTGGCTCCCCTGGGTGCCCCCCATCAATCTTGGCGAGGGCACCTCGAGCTCGTTCAGCGTCAGGTCGACCCAGGCCCCGGTCGCGTTCACGATCGCCGCCGCCTCGAAGGCCGCCACCGGCTCTGCGCCCGCCGAGCGGTAAACGTCGATCCGGCTGCCGCTCAGCCGGGCATGGTGGTACGTGAACAGCTCGAACGAGGCCCCGCCGGCCGCGGTCGCCTGGCGGGCATCTTCGAGCAAGGCCACCACGAAGC
>JBBDNX010000139.1:0-6700 GCA_040877345.1 Pirellulales bacterium | reverse complement strand
CCTCGGCGTCAGCGCCGTGGCAGAAATTGCAGCCTCCCCGGAAGGACACGATTGATCGAGTTGGCGGAGGAGCGGAAGGATCGCTATGATTCGGCCGATTCGCGACAGCTCGCCGTTCAGCTATTGGCGGAATTGAGGGCCCGCGAGGCGATCCCTGTCTTCGTAAAGCACGCGGAATACTACCAGGGGGGCGTCGGCGAGAACGATGTGTTCCTGGACCCATACCCATGCGCTCGCGCGTTAAGGGAATTTGGGTTGGATGGAGGCCAGGGCATTCTCACGTACCTGTATAAGATTCCGCCTGAGCAGTTGACAGACAAGGCGGTAGAGCTTTATGCCAGGGTGTGCATCGGGGTATACCCCACCAATGCAGGAGGCTTTAGGGAAGCTATCGGTGTGGTGGAGCGGGCAACGGCGAGGAGGTCGAATGATAAGGAGAATTACCAGCGGCTTCTCGACGAGATGCGAGAAATCACAAAAGATCGGGTAAGCCCTTTCGACCCGTAAGGAGTCAAGGCAGACGGGCGGAAAGCGGGAACGAGCCTGTTTCTTTCGCCTCTGGCGGGGCGCCCACGTCCGGCAGTCTCCAAGCAGTGGCACGTTGCTGGGGCGAGGCGCAGATGGATCATCCATGATACTTGGAGGAATCAGAATGCGAATGACCATAGCATTGACCATTGGCATTGGCGTTTGTGTCGCGTGCTACGCAGCAGATTCCGACACGCGCAAAAGGGATTCAACCGTATCTGCCGCACAGCTTCTGAAGAAGACTTACCGGACTCAGGGCGGCGGCTCTTCCTCGCCAAGCTGACCGAGAAGCTCGAACGTGTAGATCCCCGAGTCATGGTCGTCGCTGAAACGGATCGAGTAGGCGTAGTTGCCCACCGGCGACATCGCGACCAGCTTGAGCGGCCTGGCCTCGGCCGCCGACAGCACGGGCAACAAAGTCGGCGGCGGCGGTGGCTCCGAACGCTTCTCGCGGCAGGTGGCGCAGGGGCACGCCTCGCGCAGTTGCCGGATGGTGTAGCTCCGCTGGCGCCCGTCGCTCCACTGAATCGCCAGCCGCCCGTCGTCGAGCATGCTTAGTTGAGTCGGTCGAGGCCCCATCGGTCGCCTGGTCGCCTTCTTTGCGCCTTCGCGTCTTTGCGTGAGACACTCCTCGTAGCTTCACCAGAAGGCGTCTATTCCTCCGCGGGAAGTTCTCGCAGCGCATCGAGCGTGTGGTCGTCCGCGTCTTCGTCGGCGGGGTCCGCATCTTCGTCGCCGGCCTCCTTGGTCGACGGCTTTTTGCGGACGATGTCCTCGCGGCTGAGGTGAATCTTCACGTAGGTGTCATTGGAGATGATGTAGTACCAGTCGGCGAAGCGCTCGTTGAGCTCCTTGACGCGCTCCTGACCCTTCTTGACCTGGTCGTTGTAGTCGTCCTGCTTCCGCTTGCTCTCCTTCTCGATCCGCTCGCGCTGGGCCTTCGTGGCCGGCTTGGCCGGCTGTTTCGACTCGGCCGCCGGCTGCTGATCCTCCGGCTGGACCGCCTGGGCCGCATCGGCGGGTTCGCCTTGGCCGGTGGAGGCTGCCTCGCCGGATGAGCTTTCATCCCCATCGGCTGGCTGATTGCCGGATGCCGCCGCGCCATCGCCGCCACCCGGATCCAGCTCGCCGCCGTCGGCGCCAGCGGGGCTGGTGCCCTGATCGGCGTCGGCGGGAGCCGCAGCTTCACCGGGCACCGGCTCCAACTCGGGCTTGGCGATCAGATCCTGATTGAACTGGGCGGTCACCAGGATAAAGCGGTTGGTGCCGGCGTCCTCGGCTTCCTCGGGATGCTCTTCGTGCTCGTGCCCCTCGTGCGGCTCGCTTTGCTCTTCACCCCCTCCCGCGATGCCGCCGAAGCGGAGCACGTATTCCACGCCGTCCTTCATGCCGCAACGCACCTCGCCCTGGTTGGAGAACAGCTCGAAGCGGTCATCCCCAAGACGCGCCACCCAGAACCCACGGTCGCGCAAGGCATTCTGCCACTGCGGATTATCGAGCACGTCCTTGCCGGCTTTGAGGTCCCCCCCCAGCCCCGCCGGCTTGTGCCGCACGTCGACAATTTTCAAATCTTGCAGGGCATTCTTTATTTGGTTGAGCTTCTGCTCATCGAGCTCCTCGTCCTCGGCCAGCGCAACCTCCTGGAACGCCCTGTCCTTGTAGACCTCCATCTGAACGGCCTTCCACTTGGAATCCTCCAGGGCGAGAACCATCTTGCTCTTGGGGATCAGCGCCTGGTTCAACGCGTCGACCGAGTGGTCGTCGATCGTCACCTGCTTGACGTCGAAGGCGTTCAGCTTGAGCAGGTCCTTCTCGATCCACTCCTCGAAACGAGTCGTCAGCTTGTCGGTGCGCAAGGAAACCGTGTACACCGGATTCTGATTCGGTTTTCGCACGTAGCGCAAATCCGGTTGCCCTCGCACGTCCTTGCCGATGATTAACTGGGCCAGGTTCTTGCCCGACTTGTCCTCCAACACCACCCGCTTGCCCACCCCCTCCGCGCCGGCCGAAAGCTTTTTCACGTCGGGCTCCACCACGCCATACGTCTCGTGCATCGAGGCGTCCTCGCTCACCACCGAGACCACCTCGAGGTCCACGAGGCTGCCGGCCGCCTCGGCAAGCTGCTGGGCGGCGTCGGCCGGATAGTCCTCGTGCGACGGAATGGTCCAGAGGCCCTTCTTCTGGGCCACCTCGAACGAACGGATCTCCGCGGTGTTTTCGTCGTACTCCACGATTTCCATCGACTTGGCCGTCGTGGGATCCTTGAACTCCGGGAACAACGCAGTCCCTTCGATGCCCTTGAGATAGTCGACCGGTGTCGACGGGCGGCTCATCCAGGCCGCCAGCAACACGGCCAGGGCGGCGCCTGCGTACGTCAGCGTCTTGGTGCTCTCTTTCATGATCCGTCGCCGGGTGAGTCTCGGTTTGTCTGGGTGAAACTACGATTCGTTCATCTCAGCCGGGCACGCGACACGCCCTCGCGCTCGCGGGCCCTGCGGTTGAAAAACACGGCCAATCCAACCAACAGCGGCGGGATGGGAGGCAGAATGACGGCCCACATCTTGTAGCCGTCCTGCACGCCATTGACCTCCAGCGCCAACTCGCGCTCGATCCGGTTGACGTCCCTGTCTAAGCGCTTCTGCAGCCGATCGAGCTCGGCCTGACGGCGCCGTTGGCCGATCTGCTGCGCCATGGCCGCCCGCTGCACCCTGGTGATTTCGTCCACGTTCTTGAGGTTTTGCAGCCGATGGATCTCGTCCCGAAACTTCTGCTCTTCCTTCTCACTCGCCTCCTCGAAGTCTTTCCTGAACTTCTCCGCCTTCTCGTGCGCCTCCTGGCGGGCCTCTTTGGTCCGCTCTTCAATCCGCACCAGCGTCCGGTGCTGCGGACGCCGCTTGCGGATCTCGACGAACCGCTCATCCCCGGCCAGCACGTCCAGCGCATTGAGCACAAACGTCACATTATCCAAGTTCAAGTTGAACTCCTGATCAGGATCGTCCCCCTGGGCTCGCAACTGGAAAAAGTCCGAATAAAGCACGTCGATGTCGGCCACCAGCACCACGTTCACATCGCGGTCCGCTTGTTCCTTGCCTTCGTCGCTCGCATCGTCTTCACCGTCCGATGCATCTGTCTTCGAGGCCTTGCCGTCCGAATCATCATCGTCGGCCGCGCCGATCTCGGCGTCGCCGTCCGCTTCATCGTCGGCGGCCGGCGCCTCGGCGGGCGCCTGCGCCAGGGCGTCCGACATGGGCAGGTTGTCGCTGTCGAGCTTGCCGTGCACGTGGGCAGCCAGGACGTAAATCTCGCGGCTGGGAATCTGGCGCCGCCGATCATTCAGCCCGCCGCCGGTGCCGAACATGGTAGGCGTCAGAATCTCATCGAACCTGACCGTACCGGTCAGGTCGCCCGTCTGAACCAGCGCCTCGAACTTGAGGCTGGAGGCGTTGAGCCGCGAAATCGAGCCGGGAAACAGAAACAACAACGTCTGCAGCTTCGAGCTGATCGGCTGCTTCTGGCTGAACACCTCGTTCTCGCCGGCGCTCGAATCCACAAACACCCACTCGTCGCTGACGAACCCGCTCAGCTTGGGGTAGGGGTTGTAGCGCTGCCAGACGACCTTGTCGGCCATGAAGTCCACGCCCAGAATCTCCCACAGCCGGCCGATGTCCCCCTTGGGCATGGGCGGCTGATTGCCCGAGAACATGTTCATCTGCGGAGGCCGCTTGGGCGCGCTGGTCGGCGTCACGTTGCCCGCCATGGCCGGGAAGGGATCTTCAAAAATGGCCGTCGGCATGCCCTTGCGGACCGCCTCGACAAAGTGCTCCATCTGCTCCGGGCTCAGCGACGACGGCTGCACGGCCAGCAGCACGTCGATCTCGTCGGTGATCGGCGCGTCGGAGCTGACCTGCACTACCTCGTATTGCTTTTCAAGCTCTTCGATCAACAGCTCGTTGCGCATCGGCGACATGGTCTGCTGATTGAAGCCCCCAAACAAGCGGGCTTCGGTGGCCAGCACTCCGATCTTCTTCCGCTCCTGCTGGGCCACCGTGCAGATCGACCGCACCAGCTCGTACTCGACCGGGATCCCCCGATCGAAAAAGGGCACGACCACCTTGTCCAACCCCGAAGCGAAAGCCACCCCCAGGTACAGTTGCTCGCGGCTGATCGCACCGCGGCTGCGCGACATGATGCCCCGGGCCGCGATCCCGTATTGCTGCTCGGCTTGTTCCGCCTCCCCGCTCAATGGCAGCGTGTCGTGAATGCGCAACACGACCGAATTGCCCCCCAGCGAATCGAACTCGCGCAGCGTCGACACCAGGTCCAGCCGCGTCTGCACGTACGCCTCGGGCACGTCCGGGCTGATATAGGCGTCGATCCGCACGGGCCGCTTCGGGTCCAGCTCGCGAATCAGCTTCCGCGTCTGGGCCGACAACGAGCTCAGCCGCTCGCTCGTCACGTCGGCCCGCAGGTCGTACTGGTCGAACACGTAAATCAACCCGCCGGCGATCAACACCAGCGCCAGCGTCCGCGCCAGGTAATGCCCTCCCAGCGACGTCCCGTCGCGCCCCCCTTGCCAGTGGCGCCGGCCGATCAAAACCATGCTCAAGTACAGCATCACCGCCACGATCAGGATGAAGTACGCCACGTTCGACAGGCTCAGCACCCCGCGGCCGAAATCGCGGAACTGCTCTTCCAGGCTCCAACGCTTCACGGCCAGCGCCATCTCCGCCGGAAAAATCACGTCGGCCTTGGCGGCAAATGCCAAGGGCGCGTTGAACAAGGCGCCCAGCACGAATCCGACCGTCAAGTTCCCCGTCAAAAACGAAGCCACCATGCCGATGGCCAGCATCGCCACCCCCACCATCCAGTAGCCCGCGTACGTCCCCAAGAACAAGCCTACGTCCGGACGACCCAGGAAATTGAGCACCGCCAGGTTGCAGATCAACGAAAACAACAGCGCCACGGTGTAGATGGCCACGGCCGCCAGGTACTTGCCCAGCACCACGTCGAAGTCGCCGGCCGGAATCGTCAGCAGCAGCTCATCCGTGCCTTGCCGCCGCTCTTCGGCCCAGATGCTCATCGTGATCGCCGGGATGAACACCAGCAGGATGTACGGCAGGTAGCGGTTGAGCTGATCCAGGTTGGCCAGGTTCGCGTTGAAGAACTCGTGCGGCCAGAATGCCGCGAACGAGTTGAGCAGCACGAACACGCAGATGAACACGTACCCCGTGGGGTTGCTGAAGTAGCTGTAGAAGTTGCGCCGGAAAATCGCGCTGATCACGTTGAATTTCATTTCGGGTACCAGGCTGCCAATGGATTCAAGCCCCAAGCCAGACGCCGCTCTCCGTCACGCGGCCTCGCTGGTCAACTCGTGGAAGTGTACTTCAAGCGGCTTGCCGTCCTTGGTCAGGTCGGACGCGGTGCCATCGTATTTCAAGCGGCCTTCGTTGATAAAGAGCAACCGGTTCGCCATGGCTTCCACCTCCTGCAGAATATGGGTCGAGAGCAGGATCGTCTTGCTCTGGCCGAGGCGCCGGATCGTGTCGCGGACCTCGCGAATCTGGTTCGGGTCCAGTCCGGCGGTCGGCTCGTCGAGGATCAACACGTCCGGTTCGTGCAGCAGCACCTGGGCCATGCCGACGCGCTGCCGGTAGCCCCTCGACAACTTGCCGATGGCCTTGCCGATCACGCTTCCCAGGGCACACTGCTCGACCACCGCCGCGATCCGCTCCTGCCGGTACGAGCCGTTCATCCCGCGGGCGTCGGCAAAGAACTCCAACAGCGCTCGGGGCGTCATGTCGGGATACAGGGGGCCGTTTTCCGGCAGATACCCCAGCCGGGCCGCCGCCGCCAGCCGATCGGTCGACATATCGTGCCCCGCGATGCGGGCCACCCCCGCCGTGGGGGACAGGTAGCCCGTCAAAAGCTTCATGGTCGTGCTCTTGCCGGCTCCGTTGGGGCCCAGAAAGGCCACCACTTCACCCTGGTGGACCTTGAACGTCACGTCGTCGATAGCGGCAAAATCGCCATAATACTTCGACAGGCCAATCGCCTCGATCATGGCGGGCCGCGATGCGTCTGTCATCGTCAAGTGGTTCCCAAGCGCCGGGGGGGAAGGAGCAGTCGCTGCCGTCGTGGCGGCAGGGCCAAACCCTAAAAAGTAATCTGTACC
>JBBDNX010000138.1:0-6713 GCA_040877345.1 Pirellulales bacterium | reverse complement strand
TGCCTGGCCGAGCGGGAGAAAGAGGCCCTGCTCGACACCTGCCCGGAGGTCGACCACCTCGTGGGAGTGTTCGGCCGCGAGCACGTCACCCGCGTCGCCGACCGGCTGCTGGGCGGAATGGCCGAACAACGCACCCTGTTTCAGCCGGCACCTTCGCGGCCATTGCCCGACACCGGCCGCCTGCGGATCACGCCCAGGCATTTCGCTTTTCTGAAGATCTCCGAAGGCTGCGACCGTCTCTGCACGTTCTGCGCGATCCCCAAGATGCGCGGCAAGCACGCCAGCAAGCCGATGGAAGAGGTGGTAGCGGAAGCCCGCGAGCTGGCCGCCGACGGCGTCCGCGAGCTGAACATCGTGGCCCAGGACACCACCTACTACGGGCTCGACCTGTACGGCCGCCCCATGCTGGCCGAGCTGCTGGCACGGCTCGACGACGTGGAGGGGTTGGATTGGATCCGGGTGATGTACCTGTATCCGATGTACTTCAGCGACGAATTGATCCGCGTGCTGGCGGACAGCCCCAGGATTCTGCCCTACCTCGATCTGCCGCTGCAGCACATCAACGACGCCTTGCTCAAGCGGATGCAGCGGCGGGTGACCCGCGCCGCCACCGAGCAACTGCTTGCCGGCCTGCGGCAGGCGATCGACGGGCTGGTGCTGCGAACCACTTTCATCGTCGGTTTTCCGGGCGAGACCGAGGAGCAGTTTGCCGAGTTGCTCGATTTTGCCGCGGGGCAGCGGTTCGAGCGGCTGGGCGTGTTCACCTACTCGTTCGAGCCCGATACCCCGGCTGCCCGGCTGCCCGGCCACCTCGACGAGGATATCAAAGAGCACCGCCGGCAGCGGCTCATGCAGGCCCAGCAGCGGATTGCCTTCGAATTCAACCAGTCGCTGGTCGGGCACCGGCTCGACGTGCTGATCGACCATCGGCTTTCCGGCACCGAGCAGACCTGGGTCGGCCGGTCGTACGCGGATGCCCCGGACGTCGACGGCCTGGTCTATGTCACGGGCCGCAAACTGCGGCCAGGCCGGATTGTGCCCTGTGAAATCGTCACTTTTGAAGGCTATGATTTAGTGGCAGCCGCCGTCGGCAAGCCCCGTTAACCACACCCCGGCCAAGCCCCCGCCCCAGCATGTCGGTCAGCACGAAGACCCGCGAGCGCCCGGCAGTGTTCAACTTGCCGAACCAACTGACCGTTTCCCGGCTGGTGTTGGCGCTGGTGCTCGTCGGGCTGATGGCCTTTGAGCTGTACCTGGCCAGCCTGCTGGTGTTCCTCCTGGCCGCCTCGACCGACTGGCTCGACGGCTATTTCGCCCGCAAGTATGGCATGATCACCACGCTGGGACGGATCCTCGACCCTTTCGTCGACAAGATCATCATCTGCGGCGTTTTTATCTCGCTGGTCGCCGACCCGCAGTCGGGCGTCCAGGCGTGGATGGCCGTGCTGATCGTGGGCCGCGAACTGTTGATCACCGCCCTGCGCAGCTTCTTGGAGCAGCAAGGCTCCGACTTTTCGGCCAGCTTGTCGGGCAAGCTGAAGATGATTTTCCAGTGCATTGCCGCCGGCCTGAGCTTGTTCTACTTGTCGCTGGCATCCAAGCCGCCGGAGTTATGGTACCTGCTGCTGGCCTCGATCTGGGCGGCGGTGATCCTGACGGTTTACTCGGGCGTCAGCTATGTCCGCACCGCGCTGGTGCTGTTGAGGCAATAACGGCCGCCGTCCCAACAACCGAACCGCTCTGGCGGCCGGCGGGGCGGCTCTCTTATCCCGCTCGCACCGCCACGCATGAACATATCGGTCGAAGCCCTGGCGTTCGTGCTGCTGGCCGTGGCGAGCATCGCCGCCTGGGCGGTCATCGAGCGGCGCTGGCGCCGGCGGCGGCCGCTGATCGAGTTCGAGCCCCGAAGGCCGGTCCCCTGGCGACTGCTCGATTTTCTTGCCATCGTGTCGTTCTGCCTGTTCGCCCAGATCGCGGCGACCGGAGCCGTGCACCAGGCCACCGGCGGCCAGTTCGGCCTGCACCAGGCGCGGCCCGGCGTGGTCGACCCCACCGCCGTCGCCGAGGACACGGACAACATCGACTCGATTCGGCTTACCTTGGTTGCCCAGTCGATCGCCAGCCTGGTGGGGTTCGCTTTTGCGGTGGCGTACATCCGCCTGATCGCCCGCGGCACCTGGCCGGACCTGGGGTTCCGGTTTGACAGGATAGCCCAGGATGTGTCGCTGGGGCTGATTGCGTTTGCCGCCGTCAGCCTGCCGATCTTCGCCTTGCAGGCCGCGCTGAGCTACTTCTTTCCGACGCGGCACCCGATCGTCGAGATGCTCGAGGCCCATCGCGAGGCGCCGCTGTTTGTGCTCAGCATCGTGTCGGCCGTGGTAATTGCTCCCGTCGTCGAGGAATTCCTGTTCCGGGTCCTGTGGCAAGGCTGGTTGGAATCGGTCTGGCTCCGCCGGGAACAGTCGTCCGCCGCGGACCATGCCTCCGAACAGCCACGATCCGCCTCCCTGGCCGCCGAAACCGGCAACCCGTTTCAGCCACCGGCCGGGGACACCGCGGGCACGGCCATGGTCGGCGGCTCGCGGCCGCCGCTGGCGCGTGGTCCGATTGTTATTTCGTCGCTCGTGTTCGCCCTGATGCATTGGGGGCATGGGCCGGCGCCGTTTGCTCTATTCTGGTTCTCGCTTGCCTTGGGCTACCTTTACCAGCGAACCCATCGCATTTGGCCGTCGATCGTGGCGCATGCCTCGCTGAACGCCTTCAGCCTCGGCTTGCTCTGGGTGTCAGGGACTGGTTGAACATCGAGTGCCGGGCTCCCTATAATCCCCGCGAGTTGGAGTTGATTCCGACCGATTGAACTTGCTTGCCGCTTGTTGATGCCGACATTGGAGCCGCTACCGTTTGATAAAATTCATCGGGCGGCACCGTTGAGGGGAGACGACCAGCAATGGCCCTTGGTTTCGGAATTATCGGCTGCGGGATGATCGCCAACTTCCACTGCCGCGCCATCGCCGACGTCCGCGGAGCCAAGCTGATCGCTTGCCACGATACGTTTCCGGCGGCGGCCGATCGGCTGGCGGCGGCCACCGGCTGCCGGGCGTACCACAAGCTCGACGACCTGCTCGCCGACCCGGCCGTCGACATCGTGACCGTCGGCACCCCGTCGGGCGCGCACCTGGAACCGGCGGTGGCTGCCGCCCGCGCCGGCAAGCACGTGATCGTGGAAAAGCCGCTGGAAATCACGTTGAAACGCTGCGACAAGATCATCGAAGCCTGCCGGAAGGCGAAGGTGCAACTGGCCACGGTCTTTCCCTCTCGGTTTCATGATTCGAGCCGCGAGCTGAAGCGGGCCGTCCAGGCCGGCCGCTTCGGCAAGCTCACCCTGGGCGACGCTTATGTCAAGTGGTACCGGTCTCAGAGCTACTACGACAGCGGCGCTTGGCGCGGCACCTGGCAACTGGATGGCGGCGGGGCCCTGATGAACCAGGCCATCCACAGCGTCGACCTGCTGAGCTGGCTGATGGGCCCGGTGGCGGAGATCCGCGCCCAGACCGCCACGCTGGCTCACGAGCGGATCGCCGTGGAAGACACGGCCGTAGCCACGCTGCGGTTCGCCTCCGGCGCGCTGGGGGTGATCGAGGCCGGCACCGCGGCCTATCCCGGCTACCTCAAACGCATCGAGATCCACGGCTCCGAAGGCTCGGCCGTCATGGAAGAAGAAGACATCGTCAAGTGGGACTTCGCCCGCAGCGCTCGACGCGACGCCGCCATCCACGAGCAGATGCGGCAGTCGAAGAGCGGCGGCGGCGGCGCCAGCGACCCGGCCGCCATCGGGCATCACGGCCATGCCAGCCAGTTCCGCGACATGGTCGAAGCGGTAAAGAAACACCGGCCCCCGTCCGTCGACGGCCACGAAGGACGCAAGAGCGTGGAGATCATCCTGGGCATTTACAAGGCGGCCGAAACAGGCCGCGGCGTGCGATTGCCCCTGGCCGGCGACCCGACACTCAAGGCCCGTAAAGTCCGCTGAGCAACACCAATGGCCAAATGGGTGCGAGTGGCGGCGCTGACCGAGATTCCGCAGGGCGCCTGCCTGGAGCGTGTGGCCGGCGACCGCTTGGTGGCCCTATTTAATGTCGAGGGCACGCTTTATGCATTGGACGGGGTCTGTCCGCACCAGGGAGGGCCGCTGGGCAAGGGCTGCCTCGATGGCGCCGTGGTGACTTGTCCCTGGCATGGTTGGCAGTTCGACGTCCGCACGGGCAAACACCAGGTGAGCCGAACGATTGAGCAACCGCAATTCAACGTCCGGGTGGAAGCCGGCGACGTGCTGGTGGAACTGGAGAGTTGACGTTGATCCACTACCGGCCGTTTCGTAACAGCGACCCCCCGGCCCTGGCCGCGATCTGGCGAAGCCAGCCGCCCGAACGGGGCCTGATGCAGCCGATCTCGGCCGACCTCTTCGATCAGTTCGTGTTCGCCAAGCCGTACTTCGACAACCAGGGGCTGATCGTGGCCGTCGATGACGGCCGGCCCATCGGTTTCGTTCACGCGGCCTTCGGCCCCAGCGCCGACGAGATGCACCTGGCGACCGACCTGGGGGCGACCCTGCTGTTGATGGTGCGGACCGATTATCAGCGGCGCGGCATCGGGGCCGAGCTGCTCAGCCGCAGCGAGGCGTACCTGCGGGTCCGGGGAGCCAAGGTGCTGTATGCCGGGGGCATTGCTCCGCTGAACGCCTTCTATCTCGGTTTGTACGGCGGCAGCGAGCTGCCCGGCATTCTCGATTCCACGGCGCACTCGCAGGCCTTGTTCCGTGCCCATGGCTATCGCGAGATCGACCGCACCTTGGTTCTCCAGCGCGAGCTGCAGGGGTTCCGGGCCCCGATCGACCGGCAGCAGCTTCAGATCCGCCGCCGCTACACGATCGACGCCGTTTTCGACCCGCCCTCGCGCACCTGGTGGGAGGCCTGCACGGTCGGTTGCCTCGACCGGACCCGATACGAGCTGTCGGCCCGCGATACAGGCACGGTTCAGGCCCGCGTCGCCACCTGGTCCATTCAACCGCTGGCCGCGAGCTGGGGGGTCAACGCGGCTGGGCTGGTCGAGCTCGAGGTGGCCGACGAGCATCGCCGCCAGGGTCTGGCCACGTTCCTGTTATCCGAGGTGTTTCGCCACTTGCAGGCCGAGGGAGTCCGTCTCGTCGAGGTACAGACCATGGAGCACAACGCGGCCGCCCTGCGACTGTATGAAAAGCTCGGCTTCCGCCTCGTCGACCAGGGCGCCGTATTGCGCAAGGAGTGAGCGCTCGTCCGTAGAACGGAATTCATTCCGATTTTATCGTTGCCGCCTCGAAATCACTCCTCGAATTCCTCTTCGAGCTCCATGATCAGCTCGACGGTATCGAGCGAGTCCGCGGCCACATCGTTGGCAAACGACTCGGCCGTCACCTGGTCCCTGCTGACTCCGAGCTGCTCGGCCACGAACGCAAGAACCCGTTCGCGAAGCGACGTGGCCTTTGGTTCGCTCACAAGGCGGACCTCCTTTTCCGTGTTGAGGAAGAACAGCAGGTGCCCGCAGTGTGGGCAGGGCGCGTCGCCGAAGGGGCGTGAGGGCTCGATGATCACGCGCTTGCCGCAGAGCGGGCAGCGGTTGGGAAGCCCTTCGGGAGTTCGCGACGAGATGATCATTCGGACTCCAGCGTGCCGCTGGTTTCGAGGCAGGCTACACCCGGTATCATCTGCATCCTATCGCGGCGGCGGGCAGCAGGTCCAGCGTTTTCGTGGCTGGTGGAATACTGCACAGGCTACAGCGCCGGCGCCAACGAGTGGATGTGGCCGGTTAGCAGGTGCTCGGGCTGGGCGTAGTGACTGCGGAGACGAGCGGAGAGGGGCGCCGCGGTTCCCTGCCGCCGAAGGTCCTTCAAATAGTCGACCAGGATCTGCCGCCGGGCGGGACCGGTCTCGACGAGCCAGTGGACCCAGGCCCACGACTCGGCATAGTCGGCCTGCGTCATCTCGCCGGCGGAGCGGATCTGTTCCAGCCGCTCGAGGTGGGGCCGCCAGCCCTGCTGCCACAACTGCCTCAACAGCAATTCGACGTGCGGGCGATTGAGTCCCGCGGCGCCGCGCGGAACCTCGGCAAACTCCGCCAGCCCCTCGTCGAGCCACAGCGGAATGTTCGGCACCACGGAGTGCAGGTAGCCGTGCGCCACCTCGTGGCGCAAGTCTTCGGCCACGCGGTCGCCCCAGTGCGCGTACACGGCCAGCCGGGTGTCGCTTTCGACAAAGAAGGCCCGCCGCGTCGGGAACTGTGGATAGTGCTGCCGGAGGAATGAAGCAAACCGCTCTTCGTTGTCGAACAGGTACACGTGGATCGGCTCTTCCGACGTCGGCAGGTCGAGCTTCGACAGCAGGTCGCCGCGCTCGGCCGTCAGCTCTTCCAGCAGCCGGTGATGCGGCGGCAGCGGGAAATCGCTGTACAACACCAACTGCTCGCGGACCAGGGTGTGCCGGGCCGGCAAGATCGGCATCCGCGGCAATTGGGTCGTGCAACCCTGCACGGCCACCGCGGCGGCCAGGCACAACGTCCACGCCGCCAAGCGGAGCGGGCTTCGCCCCACGCCCGGCCCGGTCGAGATGCTTGGCCGGCGGACGGGCCGCGGGCACTTGCAGCCGATCACGTGACCGGCTCCACCACGAGCGGCGGAGAAC
>JBBDNX010000137.1:0-6717 GCA_040877345.1 Pirellulales bacterium | reverse complement strand
TGGCCCACCCCAGGGCGGCCCAGGCAACACCAACCGCGCCCCCGCCGCTGGACCACCGTGCACCCGCATCTTCCGCAGCATCGCAAAGCACCTCATAAGCAACAAAAAACCCCAAGGCCGCGGGCCTTAGGGTTCGTGAAATCTGGTCAGGCAGTCGATTTCGGTCAGGCGAACCCTAGGGCCTCCGCCGGCTAAGCGCTAGCAACAACAGAGGGAGTAAGCTGCCGAGCATCATCGGTGTACACCTGAATAGAGATTGTCGGCTGTTTCCCGCCGATGAGTGGAGTTTAGCCGAGCGATTGGGCAGGGTCAAGCGACACAGGACAGAAGTCGGACGTCAGACGTCAGAGGGCATCAGAAACGCGCAAGCGGACTTCCGGCCGTCGGCCGCACCCGGCGTCCGCGGATATGGCTCAATGGGCGGGAGCGGGGCGGACGAAAAGACCAAAGCGGGCACAGACGCAAGCCAGGAGGGCTGAGAAAGCCTGGCGAGCGATTGTCCACGGCACAAAGGGCCTATTGAGCGCCAACTGTGTTTCGGGTACCCTGCCCCGCCCGCGGTCGGGCCAGCCCCATGGATTACGAAGTACAACGTTGCACCCGCCATTGTGCCGCCAGCGGCCGCCAGTTGGTCGAAGGCGAGGAGTTCTTCTCCACGCTGGTGGCCGAGGGGGCCGAGGTCCGGCGTTACGACTACGCGGCCGAGAGCTGGGCGGGGCCGCCTGAAGGGAATTTGGGCTGGTGGAAGTCGCGGATGCCGACGCGCGAATCGAAAAAGGCCCGGCTGGCGCCCAGCGAGGTCTTGCTGGAACTATTCGCCGAACTGGAAGGCGAGCCGGAAAGGCACGACATGCGATACATCCTGGCGCTGCTGTTGATCCGCCGGCGCGTGCTGCGGCTGGAAGACACTCAGCACGACGAGCAAGGGCGCGAGAAGCTCGTGCTCTATTGCCCCAGGGACGAGAGCACGCACGAGGTGACGAGCGTGATGCCCGGCGACGAGCGGATCCAGGAGATCCAGAACGAACTTGCCCGGTTGCTGTTTGCCAGCGCGACATGAACCGCCCCTCCCAGGATCGAACCCGCATGGTCAGCCCGCGGCACGCGGTGCTCTGGCTGCTGGTGCTGGTCACCTCCGCCAGCGGCGCCAGTTGCCCGCAGTTCCTGAACACGTACACTCCGCCGGCCGCGCGGGTGCTGCCTGCCGCGCCCACGTTGTCCCAGATCACGGCCGTGGTCAACGACAACAGCAATAAAGTCGTTTCGCTCTACACCGACGACGCCTCGATCAGCGTGCCCCGCGCGCCCACCATCCGCGCCAGCCTGGCGCTGGACCGCCCCCTGCGGTTTCGGCTGCGGGGAGAAACGCGCCTGACCGGCCCCGAAGTCGACCTGGGCAGCAACCAGGAGCTGTTCTGGTTCTGGGTCCGCCGCGATCCCAGCCAGGCCGTGTACCATTGCCGCCACGATCAGTTCCATTCCAGCTCGGCGGCCATCGTGCTGCCCGTCGAGCCGCATTGGCTGATCGAGGCCTTGGGCATAGTGCACTTCGACCCGGCGCTGGCGCACCAAGGGCCCTTCCCCGCCGGGCAGGGCCGCCTGCAGATCCTGACGCCGCTGGAGACGCCCCGGGGCCGGATGACCAAGGTGACGGTAATCGACGAGGCGCGGGGCTGGGTGCTGGGGCAGTATCTTTACGACGCGCGCAACCAGTTGGTCGCCAGCGCGCTGGCCGGCCAGCACCAGCGCGATCCATTGAGCGAGGTCACGCTCCCCAGCCGGGTGGAGATTCACTGGCCGGCCACCCAGTTCTCGATGCGGATCGAGCTGAAGAACGTAGTCATCAATCAGCTCCCGCGGAACCAGGACCTGCTCTGGTCCCTGCCCGACTACCAGGGGTACACGCCGATCGACCTGGCGAACTGGAGATGAACGTCCAGGGCCGGGCGCTCGAGTATCCGAATAGGCCTGCCGCGGGCGAATCCGGAATAGATAGCCGCACGGCCATTGCCGACGGGATGGTTGGCGGCTAGGTTATTTCGATGCCAAAGCCTTATAAAGTCGTGATCACCGATTTCCTCGCGCCGCCTCTGACGTGCGAGGAGCGCATCCTGGGCGATATCGCCCGCGTCGAGGCACTCGGCGCGCTCGACGAGCGCGACCTGGAGGGTCGCGTCGAAGATGCCGACTGCCTCATGCTCTATCACAACCTCCGCTTCTCGGCCCGCTCGATCGAACGCCTCGGCAAGTGCAAGCTCATCGTGCGCTGCGGCGTGGGATACGACAACATCGACCGGCAGGCGGCCCGCGCCCGGGGCATCCCCGTGGCCAACGTGCCCGACTACGGCACCGAGGAAGTCGCCGATTCGGCCATCGGGCTCACGCTGGCCCTGACGCGCGGCATCTCGTTTTTGAACTCGCGGCTGCGCGATTCCGACCAGCCTTGGACGCACGAGCTGGCGGCGCCGCTGCCCCGCCTGCGCGGGCGGGTGTTCGGCATCGTGGGGTTGGGGCGCATCGGCACCGCCGCCGCCCTGCGGGCCAAATCCCTGGGGATGGACGTGCGCTACTACGACCCCTACGCGCCCGACGGACGCGACAAGTCGCTGGGGGTGCGGAGGGAGGAAACCCTCGACGACCTGCTGGCCTCCGCCTACGTGCTGAGCCTGCACTGCCCGCTGACCGACGAGACGCGGCGGATGATCGACGCCGCCGCCCTGGAGAAAATGGTCCCCGGCTCCTACCTGGTCAATACGGCCCGCGGCGGCGTGGTCGATACCAGCGCCATTCCCGCGGCGATCGCCTCCGGGCGGCTGGCGGGGGCGGGCATCGACGTGCTGCCGGTCGAGCCGCCGGCGGAGGGGGATCCGCTGGTGGCCGCCTGGCGCGACCCGGCCCACCCGGCCTACCACCGGCTGATCATCAACCCGCACGCCGCCTTCTACAGCGAGGAAGGCATCGTCGACATGCGGAGCAAGGGCTCCGAGGCCTGCCGCCGGGCCCTGCTGGGCCTGCCGCTGCGCAACGTGGTGAACTAAAAATAGTTGTTGTGCCGGCCGCGGCGAATGCTTATTCTAATCGTGGTGGTGGCAGGTTTTGGTTGAATGTGCCATGGTCGCGAGTAGGCAATCCTCTGGTGGGCGCGGCAGCGCTTGGGTGTCGTTGCCGCTGTTGGGCCTGGTGCTGGCGGTTACCGCGGGTTTTTTGCCTTCCCAGGCGCAGGCAAGCTGCGGCGACTACGTGACCATCGATTCGCACTTCGGCATGTCGGTCTCCCCAATGGACCGGCAGCTTGACAACGAGCCCCTTGGGCGGCCGGGCCCCTGTTCAGGTCCGGAGTGCTCGCGCAATTCCGTTCCCCCGGCCGTGCCGCCGGCAAGCGGACCGGCGCACGCTCACGAGTGGGCTTCGATGCTGAATCGGATGATCGTTGCCGATCGTGGCATAGGAACAGTTTCGGCAGCCGAGTCGCTGGGCGGACCGCAAGCCGAACCAGGGGCCATCTTTCACCCACCTCGATACGCTCTTCATTTGCTCGGGCACTAAGCCCACGACGGCCGAGTAGCCGGGCTGATCCGTAGAATCGGCCAGGCCGCTTGCCGTGCCGCAACAGACCGCTGGCTCGTGAGGCGGATCCAGCCGCCCGGGCCGCGAGGTCAAGCGGCCCTTGCAAAGGCTGACCGGGCAAGTCTTCGGTTGCCGTCCCGGGCCGGCTTTGCCGCCGCCGCGCGGGGGGGGCGGCCGGCCAATGGAGTTGGAATGCATCGGCGCGCCGATCATTGATCCAATCTTTGTCGCAAGGCGCGCTAAGAACGGTTTGAGTGTTTCCGGCCTTATTCACATTTTTTCGAAGGACCATGGTCATGTGTCGAGATCGCAAGGGCTTCACGCTGGTGGAGCTGCTGGTAGTGATTGCCATCATCGGGCTGTTGATCGGGCTGTTGCTGCCGGCGGTGCAGGCCGCCCGCGAGACAGCGCGGCGGACGGAGTGCGCCAACAAGCTGAAGCAGATCGGCTTGGCGCTGCAGATGTATCACGACACTCACAAGGTGCTGCCGTTTGCCAAGGGGCCGAGCTATCCGGGGGTGCCGGTGTTTGCCCGCTGGTCCGCGCACGCCATGATCCTGCCGCAGATCGAGCAGGGGGGACTGTACAAAAGCATCGACTTCGATTATCCGCCCGAGACGCCTGGCATGGGAGGAGTGATCAACTTCATGCCGGCGTATCAGAATCCCGGCCGGCAGAACGCGGTGGCGTGCCGTTTCCAGGTGAGCACGTACCTGTGCCCGTCGGACCCTGACATGGCCAGCGACGCCCGCGGCGAATGGCCCGGGCAGAACAGCTATGTGGCCAACCAGGGAAGCTGGCTCTGCGACCGCAACGACAACCCGCCGCCGCCGGGATCGGTGGCGATTAGCGAACGGCAAACCGGCGTGATGTACTTTCTGAGCAAGGTGAGCTTTGACGACGTCCGCGATGGTCTGAGCCATACGGCATTTTTCAGTGAAAAAATCCGCGGACAGGGGCTGCCCGATCCGCGAAGCGACATGTTCGTGATACCGCATCAGACGTCGCGGGACGCCACCTACGAGACGTGCACCAACCTGAACACTGCCACGGCCACCCCCTTGACCAGCAAATGGGGCTGGAGTTGGGTGATGGGTGAGAACTGCTGCACCTCGTACAACCACGTTTCACCCCCGAACACGAACACCTGCGGCGGCGTCGGTTTTCCCGGCAGCATGACGAACATGGCCATGCAGGTTCCGCCCACCAGCTATCACCCGGGCGGAGTCAACGTCTGCATGGGAGACGCCTCGGTGCGGGTGATTCACAACACGATCGACTTGCGCGTTTGGCGCGGTCTGGGAACGCGGCGCGGGGCCGAGGCGATCGGCGAGTTCTAGTGAAACCACAGCATGCGAAAACCGTGGGCCGGATCGGCCGCGTGGTCTCGGCCGCCGCGCTGCTAACGGCGGTGTTGCTCTCGGTCCGTGGGCAGGGGTGCGGGCGCGCCAGCCAGGGCTACCAACGCTATGTGCCCGACGAGGCGGCCGCGCGCGAGGCGCTGGCCGCGGTGCTTGCGGCCTGGAAAGCGAGCTCCCAGCCGGACGAGATCGTCGTGACCGGCCAGGCGCGCACCATGCGGCTGGTGGACACGCGGCAGCGCGCGGGCCAGCGGCTGCTGGACTACGAGATTCTCGGCGAAGTGTCGGCCGAAGGTCCCCGAAGCTTCGAGGTGCGGCTGCACCTCGACAACCCAAAGCGGGACGAGCGCCTGCTGTATTACCTGGTCGGCATCGACCCTCTCTGGGTTTTCCGCCAGGAGGATTACAACATGGTCGCCCACTGGGACCATCCCATGGCGGATACCAGTTCCGAAACCACGCAAAAACCAGTGACCGCCCCGCCGGACGGGCCGGCTGACGCGTCACCTTCCAAGCAGTTGAACCCATGAAACGCTGCATGCCGCCAGGTGAAGCTGACACGCCGTTGGGCCCGCCGGGCGGGCGGCCTTGGATCGCCGCGGGCTGGCGGCGCGTTCTGATGGGGTTGCGGATTGCCCAGGTGCGGCTGCGGTTCCTGCTCGTGCTGGCAGTGGCCTTTGCAGTCGTCGGCCAATGGCACGTGATCCGCAACCACTGGGATCAATGGACCGGATCGGGCCGCGGCCCGGCCGCCGCCCCCATCTCCTCGGATACCGAGTACTTTTGCCCGATGGACCCGGGGGTGCTGTCCGACTGGCCAACCAGGTGCTCGATCTGCAACATGGCCCTGGTCCGCCGCCACAAAGGCGAGGCGGCCACGCTGCCCGACGGAGTGGTCGCGCGGATGCAGCTCTCGCCGTATCGCCTGCAGTTGGCCGGCATCGAGACTTCGCGCATCGACTTTTTGCCGCTGGCGCGCGAGGTGGAAGCCCGCGGCACGGTGCTCGACGGCGGCGGCACGGTGTCACCCCGCGTTGAGGTCCAGGCGCGGATCCGCCATCGCGACGTACCCTACGTGTTCGTGGGGCAAGCGGTCGAGGTCGCGGGCGATCCGGACGGCGGCAAACCGCCCCTGGCCGGCAGGATTATCTCGTTGGCCCCTCGACTTTCGGCGGCGCGTACCCGGACCGCGCGGCTGGAGGTCGACAATCCGGATCAAGAGCTGCTGCCGGGAATGAACGTCCGGGTGACGGCGCGCGTGCCGCTGGACGAAATCGAGCCCATGCGCAGCCAGCCGACCAACCCGCCGCCGCCGGGGCCGCACGATGTTCAAGTTTATGTCTGTCCCGATCACGCCGACGTGCTCGAGATCCGCGCTGGCAACTGCCCTCTCGACGACAACGAGTTGGTCGAGCGGCCGCTGACGGCGCATCAACGGCTCTCCTGGTGGTGTCCGATGCACCCCCAGGTTACCGCCGGCGAGGCTGGAAAGTCGTGTCCCCAGTGCCAGGGCATGGAACTGCTGCCACGCGTGGTGAGCTATCGGCTGCCCGGACAGGTGCTGGCGGTGCCCGAGACGGCCGTGGTCGACACCGGCGCGCGGCAAGTCGTCTATGTCGAAACGGCTCCCGGCATGTTCGACGGCGTCGAAGTGGCGCTGGCCGAGCGTTGCGGCGGGTACTACCCGGTGATCAGCGGACTCGAGGCGGGCCAGCGCGTGGCGATCGCCGGGGCGTTCCTGATCGACGCCGAGACGCGGCTCAACCCGGGCCTCGCGACGGCCTACTTC
>JBBDNX010000136.1:0-1294 GCA_040877345.1 Pirellulales bacterium | reverse complement strand
TTCATCCCGACCGGGTTGGCGTCCACCGGCAGCCCGGCCGCGATGTACTGCTGCACCTTGAGACCGCACTTGCCGCGGCTCCATGGGTCGTCGGGCAGCCAACTGACGCCGATGTCGGCATCGGCCAGTTGGGCCGCCTCGTCGGCCGATGACCAGGCCCGGGGCACGAGCCCGATGCCTTTCAGGCAGGGCAATTGGCTGCTGATGACCCGCAATTCGAGCCCGGGCAGAGCGGCGGCCGCGGCGGCCAGCATCGACTCGGCCATGTCGAGGCAGGGCAGGGTGCTGGGCTGGCCGATCCACACCAATTTCGCGGCGCCCGCCCGCCGCTGATGGACCGCGGGCGGATACTTACCGGGATCGATGCAAGTCGGCACCAGGTGCACCCGGCCGGGCGGCAGCAGCGCGCCGGCCTGCTCGTGCAAATACGAATTGCCGGCGAACACTCCGTCGGCCGCGTAGACGGTGGCCCAGAAATGCGCCAGCCTCGACCAGCTCGAAGGTCCCTTGGGACTATAGCTGTCGCGATGGAACTGGGCATCGTCGAAGTCGTAGACCAGCACCCGCGCCAGCTTGCGCAGCAGTGCCAGTTGCCACAATGGCAGCAGCTTGCGCTGCAGGATCACCAGGTCGGCGGCGGCCGCCCGGCGTATCTGGCGGGTGCGTGCCAGCGTGTCGAGCGTGAGGGGGAGCGACTCCAGCCGCCAACCCAGTTCGGCCAGGGCCGGCGCATAGGCCTCGATCCGGTAGCGGTAGCAGACGTGATCGGGCTCTTCGGTCAGCGCCAAGAGCTTCATCGCGGCCCTCCCTGGCCTATTTCGCGGCTAGCTGCGGTCCGGGCCCTCTTGCCCATCTTGTTTTGCCGCGTGGCGAATGGTAGCAGTTTCGCCTTGTCCAAACCAGCCCGGTGTGGCTAGTGGTCACTGGTCACTGGTCACTGGTCATTGGTCACTGGTCATTGGTCATTGGTCACTGGTCATTGGTCCCAAATGACAAATGACTAATGACTAATGACCTTCTGCCTTCTGCCTTCTGCCGTCCTTGATCAAGGCGTCCAACTCCGACTTGAGACGGCCCAGGATGGCGTCGTAGGGATACGCTCCCAGCTCTTCGCTGCCCCGTTTGAGGTTGACAAAGTTCGGCCCGCACCAGAGCCCCAGGTCGGCATCGTCGGTCTCGCCCGGCCCGTTCACGCGGCAGCCCATCACCGCAATCGTGATAGCATGGTCCCGCGCATAGGTAGTCATCTCCTTGACCTGCTGGGCCAGCTCGATGAAGGCCTCGTTCTCGACGC
>JBBDNX010000135.1:0-6730 GCA_040877345.1 Pirellulales bacterium | reverse complement strand
ACCCCGTACCCCCTTCTCTTCGTTCATTCCGGCGGCGAAACACATTGAAAGCCAGCCGAGAATAAAGGCCACGCCGCCCAGGGGAACGATCGCTCCGAGCCAACGCGGGCCGTCGAACACCAGGGCGTAGAGGCAGCCGCTGAACAGGACCAGGCCGGTCAGAAAACTCCAGCCCGAGACCGCCAACAACTTCGACCGGTCGTGGTAGCCGCCCAGCCCCACGAGCACCAACGCCATCGCATGGACCATGTGATAGTGGACGGCCGTCTCATAGGTATCCAGCCGCTCGGCCACCTGGTCAGGCTTGAGCTTTTGCTTGTCCAGGCGATCCTGAAGACCGTGGGCGCCGAAGGCGCCCGTGATGACCGCCAGGGCGGCCAGCAGCGCGCCGCAAACGATCCAACTGCTCGGTTTCACTGACACACCTCTCGGATGTCCCGTGATACTGGGGCGCGCTGATCGCTTTGCCCCCGCCACCCCCCGCTCGATGAGCTGCCGGGGCACGCTGATCGCATTGCCCCCGCCCCCGGCCGGTCAGCTTAACAGCGCGTTTCAGGGGTTGCCAAGGCCGGCGCATCGGATTGCGAACATGCGCAAACAGAACCGCCGCGGTGCCAAGCGCCGCGGCGGTTGATCGCAATGGGCAGGGTTTTGCAAGCCGAACACGTGCACCGCAACCACAGGCTGGAAGCCGGCGCTGCGAGCGGGAACCTTACGGCGTGGCCGGGATCCCCAGATTCAGCTCTTCCTCTTCCTGGATGATGATCCGCGGCGTGACCATCATCATCAGGCTTTGCGTTTCGCGCCCGATGCCTACGTTGCGGAACAGCCGGTTGATGTAGGGAATCTTGTTGAGCATCGGCACGCCGAACTCGTTGCGGCCCTCGCTCAAGCGTTTGATCCCGCCCAAGAGCACGGTGCCGCCGTCGGGCACGCTGACCGTGGTGTTCACCGTGACGAAGGAGAACGTGGGCAACTGCACGGTCGTGCCTTCCGAGGCGGTGGTCTTCCTGGTATCGCGGCCCGTCGTGTCGTCGTCGGGACCTTCGGAGCTGCTCTCCTCGGTGGTGGTGCTCGATCCGGCAAAAGTGAATGTATCCACCTTGCCGATCCGGCTGAAGAAGGGCGCCACCGTCAAGCGGACGAAACGGCGGTCGCTGGACACGACCGCCTGCACGGTCAGGTGCGTGCCCTCGTTCAGGACCACGATCACTGGTTGCTGAGCGACGGCAAAGTCGCCCACGACCGGGATGACGCTGATCACAAACGGGCTTTGCGAGGTGTCGGCCACGAACGCCGTCGAGCCATTGAACATGGTGACCTTCGGAGCCTGCAGCACGTTGCTGCGCCGATCGCCCTGCGTGGCGGTGATGAAGAAGTACGCCTCCAGGTCGCTCAGGATGGCAAAACCGACCGACGCCGCCGAGTTGGGATCGAAACCACCGAACTGGGGCACGGCCGCTACGAAGCTGTCCTGCTGGAAAGGAATGTCCAAATCGGCGCTGAACACGCCAGGCGCGTCCAGACCGACCGTAACCGACTGGCCTTTCCGCAGGTCGCGGTCGATGACGTTGCGTCCCGGTCCCGTGTTGGCGGCACCACCTTCGAAGATGGCCCCGGAGGCCGGATCCGTGTTGCCGAAGATCTGGAAGGGACGGTCGATGTTGTCGTTGATGTCGAAGTCGAAGTCGATGCCGATCCGCTCGAAGAAGTTGTCGTTGAGCGTGATGAAGCGGACTTCGATGGTCACCTGCAGGTCCTGCAGGCGGCGGAGCTGCGCCAAGAGTTCGGCGATTTCCTCGTGGACTTCCTGGGTCTGGCTGATAACCAAGGTCAGGTTGCCCTCGAACTCCTGGATGGCGCCCGGGCCGCCGACGTCGTCCCAGGTCGTGGGAGCGATGGTCGACGTGATCAGCTCGATGAGGCTGTCGAAGTCCGGCTCGACGCCGCCGCCCAGGCCGCCAGGCCCCATGCCGACCGGATGGCTGGTGCTGACCGAAGGCGCTCCCGTGCCGGTGACCGAGCTGACGTTGGCCAGCAAGTTGGCGTCCATGATGCCGTCCTTGGCGTTGGACTGGCCGGCCAGCACCGGCAGGGGAGAATTGCCGCCGAGACCGCCCCAGTTCATGGGCACGTTGCCGTGGGCGTCGCGCAGGGCGCCGGCCAGACCCATGTACCCATTGGGCAGGAAGTTCGGGATCGGGTTGACCAGGTCGCCCACGTAATAGGCTTCCTTGTAGGTCTCGCCGTCGCGCAAGTGCTCGCTGGTGATCTTGAGCACTTCGTCCTTGATCACAAAGCTCAGGTGTAAAGGATCAAGGATCAGGTGCAAGGCGCTTTTCAGCGATATGTCCTGGCTGAGGTCGATGGTCACCGGAGTGTCGGTGAGCACGCCTTCCTCGGACAGCCCCCGCTGGTCCAGGTAGGTGTTAATCCGGGCCAGCTTGCCCAGGCTGTCGATCACCTGGCTCAATGGCGCATCGTGGAAGCGGCAGGAAACCGGTGTCCGCAGACGCCGCTCGATCTCCAGATCTTTTTCCGAGCGCTTGCGGCGGCTATCACGATCCAGGGCCGAACGGGTCTTCTTCAGTTCCGCCCAGTGGGTGACGTCGGGGAACTGATAAGGGATGTTGTCGTCGAAGGGACGCGATGAATCTTCGACATTGAGCATCGCGGTGTGGAAGCCCTCTTCTTTCAGCTCGTGGATCCGGGCGCTGTTGTAGGCGCGGCTGGCCATCTTGGACGTGATCTTGAGCTGCTGGACCACCAGCTCGTGGGGCGCCAGCTCGGCGGCCCGCTTGGCCACCACTTCCGCCTCGGCGAACCGCTGCTCGTCCATCAGCTTGTTGAATTCGTTCACCAACAGGGCCAGCTTCTCATCGACGTGGACCTTGAGCTTCTGCTGGCGGTCGATCTCGTCCTTGACCGACTGGTTGCGTTCGGCCAGGTCGATCTTGGCCCGATTGGCGTCGATGTAGTCGCGGATCTCCGCAATGCCCCGGTCCACGCGCCGCAGCAGAATGTCGCGGGCCGCCGTCTCCAGCCCCGACCGCTCCACGTTGACCCGGGCCTGCTCCAATAGCAGTAAGGCCTGCTTCGGCTCGGTGGGCTGCAACTGGCGGGCCGACTGTTCCTGTTTGGCCAGCTCGGCCGACACCTGGCGGTATTGCAGTTGCTGGTTGTCGGCCGCCTGGTTCAGCAGCGAGCCGCGGGGGTTGCGAGCCACGTCCGTCGAGTGCGACGTCAGTTGCAGATGGTCCTGCAATCGCCGCTGCAGGGCCGGATCGAGCTCGTCGCGCCGCGCCTGGGCCTGGCGGAAAAAGCTCAAGGCCGCCTGGGTATCGTGGTTCTTCAGTGCTTCTTCACCTTGCATGAACAGCGTCATGCCGTCGCCGCCGATTGGCTGGTCGGCACCGGCCGGCACGTTGCGCGTCGGATCGTTCGATCGGTCGTACATGGCCTGGCGGCCGGAATAGCGCGCGTCGTCGCCTTCCGTGGCGATCGGGGTAACCGCCCCCGCCTGCATCACCCCACTACGCTGCTTTTGCAGGTCGTAAAGCACCAGGGAGGGCCGGTCGTCGCGGGGAGCCAAGGCCGAGTCGGGCACTCCCAACCGTTCAGCCCGGCGGGCCAGTGCTTCGGCCTGGTCCAGATCGCCGGAGTCGAGCGCCGAGCGCGCCTGCTCGACAAGGCGCAGCATCTGCTCCTTGTTGGGCGTGCCGGCGCCAACTGCATTGTCGAGGGGCGAACCCGCCTCGTTGCCGACCGGCGGCAGCGGTTCGAGCCTGGTCCGGCGGCCGGCCTGCCGTGCCGTCGCGATCCGGCCGAGCATGGCCCGCGGCTGCATGTCGAACGGACCGTAGACCACTTTCAAGCGACTCGCGTCGGCGGCCAGCCGCTCGGCCTCGTCGAGCTCTTTCCAGTTCAAGAGCGCCTCGGCCTGGTCCATCATGAGCGCGGCCTGCTGGCGGCGATGGCTTTCGCTGGCTCGATCCGGCTCGGGGCGGTTCATCAACGCCGTGTGCCGCTGGATGAGCGCCTCGACCTTGTCGGGGGAATCGTCGTGGAAATCGTAGTCGACGCGCAAGGCCTTGGCCTGCGCCGCAAGCTCGGCCGCCTGGCGGGCGTCGCCTACGGCCAGGGCCTTGCGCGCCGCGATCAACAGCCGATCGCTTTCGGCGCGGTTGGCGGAGGCCGGGGAATGGCCCGGCAGGGGCGGCTCGGTCGCCCGCCGGTAATCCTGGCCGGCATAACGTGGACCAACGTCCGGCACAGCCGTCGGCGCCTCGAGGTCCGCCTTGCCGAAAGGAGACTGCGAGGGGAACGGTTGCCGGGCAGCCAGGCTGCTGGCGGGGTCGGCTTCGGTGCCCGGCGGCGAACCGGCCGCGGCCGCCGCGGCACTGGAAGCCTTGCCGTTGGCGCCGGCCATGGCCTGGTTGCGGCTCAAGAAGGGATCGGGCGAGGTCGACGGCTTCGACGGTTGATTGCCGGCCTGGTTGCCCGGAGCGAACAATTGGCTGGGGCGTTTGGACGACCGTGCCTGAACCTTGCGGAGCTTGTCGAGATCGCGGCGAACCTTCTTGGGCGTGTCGCCTACGTGGAACAGGCCGAAACTGACGTTCACGGCCTCGGCACGGGACAGCAGGGAGTCGGCCGTTTCCAGGTTCCCGTCGCGCATCGCCTGCCGAGCTCTTTCGAGCAGGTCGGCGACCTCGCGTTGGGTTTCCTTGGCACTGTCGTCAGCGGCGAGGGCCGTGGAGAGGGGCACCTGGTAGATGCCGTCTGTTGGTCCGGCAAAGTAGAGTGCCGCGACAAGGGTCAAGCCAACGGCCGTACAAGGGGTGAATATCCGAGACGTCGTCTTCAACACGATCTCCTTTCGAGATTCGCAAGTCACCACCGCCAGGCGGGGGACCAACCCAGGCGACTATTCGCTGTCCGCGCGCACGCGCAACCGAGCCGACGATAGCCTTCCCTGGCATCGCGCGATTCCGGCGACGGGCCGCTTCAAGAGCAGAAGCGGACCATCACCCTCGTCGAGCCAGGTGCTCAACCGCAATGAATTACAAGAATCTGGCAGAAGAGAGGCGGTTAAATACCCGCCTGCCAAACGGGGGTCAAGGGCAGTTTCCGACGGGCGAAAGAAATCTCGCGCTTTCAGACCTGGGAGTTCCCGGCGATTCGAGCAGGGCCGTCAGCGAGCCCGCCATGGTTCGCCAGAAAAATGGTTCGCCAGAAAAAATGCCGCGGATCCTCCCCTCGGAGGTGGTGAGGAGGAGGACCCGCGGCTGGCAAGCAGCGTTTAGACGACTTCGGTATGGCCGGGCACGGCCACGCCGGGGGTGGGCGGCGCCGCGTCGAAGGCGTAGGCGCTAGGCGCCAGGCTCAGCTCGGATTCGAGGGCCTGCTCCCAGGTGATCATCTTGCCTGAATAGGTGGCCATCCGCCCCAGGATGGCGGTCATCGAGCTCAGCGCGCCGAACTCGCCCTCGTTGAGCGGGCTCGCCGAGCGGATGCTGGCGAACAGGTCGTCGTGCTCCGTCTGGTAGGGGTTGTTTCTTTCGCCGCGATAACGCCATCCGTCGCTGCCGTTGGCCTGGATCCGCGCGCCGCTGATGTCGGCCGTCCCCTTGGTGCCGTGGGCGTGCTCGCTCATGCTGTCCCAGCAGTTGGGGATGTGCCGGCAATAGCTGAACATCCGCGATCCGTCGGCGTACTCGAACTCGACCGCGTGATGGTCGAAGATCTCGCCGTATTCGGGGCCGGTGCGCACCTGGCGGCCGCCCATGCCCTGCGCTCGCACTGGGTAGCCGCGCTTCAGCCAGTTGATCACGTCCAGGTTGTGGATGTGCTGCTCGACAATGTGGTCGCCGCACAGCCAGTTGAAGTAATACCAGTTGCGCATCTGGTACTCCATGTCGGTCTGGCCCGGCTTGCGTGGGCGAACCCACACGCCAGCCCCGTTCCAATAGGCGCGGGTCGCGATGATGTCGCCGATCGCCCCGTCGTGCAGCCGCTTCATCGTCTCCAGGTAGCTGTTCTCATGATGCCTCTGCAAGCCGACGCCGATCGCCAGGTTCTTCTGCTTGGCCGCCTCGGTCGCCGCCAGCACGGCCCGCACCCCCGGAGCGTCCACGGCCACCGGCTTTTCCATGAACACGTGCTTGCCCGCCTCGACGGCGGCCGCCAGGTGGATCGGCCGGAAGCCGGGAGGCGTAGCCAGGATCACCAGGTCCACGTCGCTGGCGATCACCTTCTCGTAAGCGTCGAAGCCGACAAAGCGGTTTTCGGAAGGCACTTCGACCCGGTCGGGCGCCTCCTTTTGGATCTCGCGCAGGCTTTGTTCCAAGCGGTCGGCAAAGGCGTCGCCCATCGCCACCAGTTTTACGCTGCCGGGCGTGTGCAGGGCGTTTGCGGCAGCCCCCGTCCCCCGCCCGCCGCAGCCGATCAGGCCAACGCGGATCGTGTCGCTGCCGGCCGCGTGGGCCGAGCGGGCAATCCCCAAACTGCCGATCACCGCGCCACCGACGGCAGCGGCGGTGGAACTGCGCAAGAATTCACGACGGCTAGCGGACGAATTCGGTGGCGGGTGCATGAGCAAAATCCTTCGTGGGGGGTGGGGATGTGATGGCCGGGGCGAGAACAAACCCCGCCGGAGTGAGCCGTCATTATACCTGCAAATCAATCGAGAAAAAGTGTCGAGGATACGCGAAAAAACTTTGCCAGGATC
>JBBDNX010000134.1:0-6746 GCA_040877345.1 Pirellulales bacterium | reverse complement strand
CCTCTCGCTGGCGCGTCGGGGCTCGCACGGGGGGCCGGGGGGACCTCTCGCTGGCGCGTCGGGTTAGTTGTCATGCGCAAGGGCGGGTGATCGGACGGGGGGAAGCGCTCGGGCCGCGTCCGGTTCAGAATGCAGAGTCGCTATAGCCCCGCGTTCAGGCCTTGCAGGTCGGCTGGGACGAACTTGCCGTCTTTGCGGATCAGTTGGCCGTCGAAATGGATCTCACCGCCGCCCCAGGCCGGCGTCTGGATCAGCACCAGGTCCCAGTGCACGCGGCTGCGGTTGCCGTTGTCGCACTCCTGGTAGGCGCTGCCGGGGGTCAGGTGGATCGAGCCGCCGATTTTCTCGTCGAACAACGTGTCGAGCATGGGCTGCCGGATGTGGTTGTTGCAGCCGATCGACCACTCGCCGATGTAGCGGGCCCCCTCGTCCGAGTCGAGTATGGCCGCCAGCTTGGCCTCGTCAGCCGAGCAGCGAGCGGTCACGATGCGGCCCTGGTGGAACTCGAACTCGATTCCGTCGAAGACGGTGCCCTGGTATCGAGAGGGGGTGTTGTAACGGATGACGCCGTTGACGCTGTCGCGCTTTGGCGCCGTAAAGACCTCGCCGTCGGGGATATTGCGCTGGCCGTGGCAGGGGCGGACCGGCATGCCCCGGATCGAGAACTCCAGGTCGGTGCCGGGGGCCGTCAGCCGCACCCGGTCGGCGGCCAGCATGCGACGCACCAGCGGTTCCTGGTCGCGGGCCATCTGGACGTAGTCGGCCGTACAAACTGCAAAATAGAACTCTTCGAAGGCCTCGCTGCTCATGTTTGCCGCCTGGGCCATGGCATCGGTCGGATAGCGGAGCACCACCCATTTGGTCTTGGGGACGCGGACCTCGCTGTGGACGGGGTGCCACCAGAGCCGCTGGTAGAGATCCATCCGCTCGATGGGGACATCGGCGAACTGGCTGCTGTTGGCGGCGCCGCGAATGCCGACGTAGGCGTCCACGTGTTCCATGCGCTGCCGCTCGAGCCGGCCGGCCAGCTCCAGGGCGGCTTCGCTGCCGGTGCGATAGAGCGACCTGAGCACGGCGTTGTTCTTCCAGGTGACCAGCGGGACGGCTCCCCGCTGGTGGGCCAGGTCGATCAGCCGGCAGACAAGCTCGGGGGAAGGCAGGTCGTAGGCTTCGATGAGGATTTTCTCGCCGGGCTTGAGCTCGCAGCTATGGTCCACGAGTATTTCAGCCAGGCGGTCCAGGCGTGGGTCGTGCATGATGGGCCTCTGGTTGGGCGGAAAAACATCGTTGGGCCGCTGGCGTCAAGCGTGGCAGCCGCGGCGGCGGCGCGGGCCGCTTTTCGTTGCGACCGTTATAGCAGCGAATCCTCGTCTCGTCCGCCCCACCGGCACGACCCGCCCGGCCGGCATGCCGAGGAGGTCGGGGGGCGGCCGTTTTGACCGGCGCGGAGGCGTGTCCTATAGGAATATAGAAACAAAGCGTTGCATTTTGCCAGCGCGATGGCGCACGGCAACCCCTTGGGTCCGCTTGGGCCGTGCGCCATTGGAGCGCGGCGTGCCGCGGCGCCCGCGTTAAAGCAAGAGCGATGGAAGACCCCTCTGTCCTGAACGAAGCGGACGCTCGTTGGAGCGAGGAGTTCGCCCGCGCGTTGGCGTCGCAGCGCGAACGGGTGAAGGAGTACCTGGGCTCGTTCAGGCGGCGGCAGGAGGAGGTCGGGGGCGAGCTGAACCAGCAAGTCGCCCAGGTGGCCGAGGGATTGGCCAAGGAGCGGAGCGAGCTCAGCCAGCGGCAGACGGAGCTGGGGAGCGGACTGGCGCAACTGGAGGCCAACCAGGCAAAGCTGCGCCAGGACGAACGCGGGTTGAGCCAGCTCAAGAGCGAGCTGGAAAGCGACTCGGAAGAGCTGGCCCGCCAGCGAAAGCGGGTACAGGAAAAGCTGGCCGAGCTCGACGCCCAGCGCGAGGCGCTGGAAACCGAAGAGCGAGAGACCAAGACCCAACGGCGGCGCATCGCGCAGGAATTCGCCAAGCAGCGCCAGTCGCATCTCAAGGAACTGGACGAGCGCCGCGAAGAGCTCAAGAGCATCCAGGGCCGCCTGGGCGACGTCCAGCCTCTGGCCGCCGAGCTGGACGGCCTGCGGCACCAGCACGCCCGGTTGGAACGGCAACTGGCCGACATGACGGCCGAGCGCGACGAGCTGTCTGGGCGGCTGGAGTCGGCCGCCGGGCAGGCGGGTGGATCGGGCGAAGCCGATGCGGCCCTGCGGGAAGAATGCGACCGTCTGCGCGGTCAGCTCGCCGAGGCGCGGGAGCAACTGGCGGCGGGCGGGCCAGCCGGCGGGGAGGGAGGCGGTGAAGAGCTGGCCGACATGCAGCGCCGCTACGAGCTGGCGCTGGAAGACCTGCGCGACTTGAAAAAGCGGAACGCCGAGCTGGAAAAGCGGCCGGCCTCGGCCCCACAGGCGGCGGGCGGCGGCGAAACGATGGACTGGGAGGCGCAGAAGCGCCGCATGCTGGCCGCCCTGGAGTCGGGCGGCGAAGGCGAAGATGAATCGCAGCGGGACGAACGGCTCAAGATCAAAGAAGTGCTGCAGAAGACCGAAGCGGTCGTGGCGTCGAAGGACGAGGAGATCGCCGAGCTGAAGCAACGGCTCGAGGAGCAAAGCAGCACCTCGGGTTCGGCGTCCGCGGGGGCCGCGGCCGTGGCGGAGCTATTCTCGCAGGACGAAGTGCTCAAGAAGGAGCGCGAGCGGCTGCAGGCGCTGCAACGCGAGTGGGAAGACAAGCTTCGTCAGGCCGAGATCGATCTGTCGGTGCAGCGGGCCAAGATCGCCCGCGAACGGGCCGAGGTGGAGGAGCGGCTCCGCGTGCTGGCGGAGCAGACCGCGCGGGGCGAGGAGGCGGTCGACACGGGTGACGGAAGGGGAAAGAAACCGCCCCGCGGCCGCTGGCTGACGCGGCTGGGACTCAAGGAACAGGACGAGTGACCAGGGCGTGCGGGCCGGCGGGGGCCAGGGGCACCTCGATCTGTTCGCCGAAGTAGTACTTGCGGGCCTGGGGGTCGGCCAGCACTTCGGCCGGGCTGCCATGGCAGAGGACTCGGCCGGCGCGGATCACGTAACTGCGGTCGGTGATCTGCAGTGTCTCGCGGACCTGGTGGTCGGTGATCAGGATCGCGATCCCTTGCCGCCGCAGCGCGCGGATGATGTCCTGAATGCTGGCAATCGTGACCGGATCGATGCCGGTAAAGGGCTCGTCCAAGAGGATCAGCTTGGGGTTGGAAACCAGCGAGCGGGCGATCTCCAAGCGGCGGCGCTCGCCTCCCGACAGCGAGATGGCCAGCGACTTGCGCAGGCGGGCGATGTCGAACTGGGCCAACAACTCGTCGCAGCGCTTGCGGCGGGTCTTGCGGTCGACGCCCAGCATTTCCAGCATGCCCAACAAGTTGTTCTCGACCGACAACTTGCGAAACACGCTCGATTCCTGGGCCAGGTAGCCCATGCCCCCTTGGCGCGCGCGGCGGTGCATGGGCCAGGCGGTCACGTCGACCCCTCCCAGCATCACCTTGCCGGCGTCCGGCTCGATCATGCCGCAGGCCATGCGGAAGCTGGTGGTCTTGCCCGCGCCGTTGGGACCCAAAAGGCCGACGATTTCGCCCCGATCGACCTGGAAATCCACGCCGTCGACCACGCGGCGGCGGCCGTAGGTCTTGACCAGCCCGTGCACTTCAAGAATCGACATGGCAAGAGGTCCTCCATGACCGTAGAACGGAATTCATTCCGTTTGCCTGTAGCAGCGCGGAATTCATTCCGTTTCCTTCCAGTAGAACGGCGCTCGTTCAGCGGACCAGCCCCATGCGTCCCACGTTGGGAAAGAACGGGAACCAGATGTCGCGGTTCCAGGGAACATGGTTCAGAGCGTGGGGCCAATAAATGTACAACGCCTTGCCGATCAGCAAGTCACGGCTGACGTAATATTCCGGATTGTCCTGCTCGTCACGGCCGTCCCACATCCGGCTGTCCTTGCTGCGCGGGCTGTTGTCTCCCAGCACCAGGAACTGGTCGGCGGCCAGATCGAAGGCCACGATTCGGGGCTCGTCGTCCTCCCCCCGATCCTCCGGAAACAAACCCCGCAGCCGCTGCTCGCGGAGGCGCTGGGAACGAGTGTAGCGATACTCACTGATCGTCGACTGGTCGGGCCAGCGGTTATCCTCCCCCGACTTGTCGGCAATGTAGTACACGTCGCGGAGGATCCGCAGGTGGTCGACCCGCAGGGCCGCACGACGCGCGGCGATGCCGGCCGGCGAGAGGTCGGCCGGCTGGGGACGCTGGTTGTCCAGGCCGTCGTAGGTCGTCGAGGCATCGAATTCGACCACATCGCCATTGACCCAAAGGAGCAACTGGTCGTCCACGTTGGCAAAACGCAGACGGTATCTGCCCGGGCCCTGCACTCTGGTTTGAGCGGAAGGCTCGAACCCATCCAGGCCGGAAATGCCCAGCTTCGCCTCTCCACTGGCCAGGTCGACGAGGCATTGGAATCTGGCGCCTCCTTCGACCAGTTCCAGCACCAGCTCGCCCGCTGGGCTTTCGACCGCCGGGCTTTCGACCGTCACTTCGCATTCCAGCGCCAGGTCGCCCACCCAGTGCAGGCCGAGCACGTCCTGATCGCGCACGTTGCCCCGCAGCCGGCCCGTGTTGTAGGCATAAAAATCGGTGATCAGGCGGGGCCGCACTCCGGCCAGCTCGCGATCGGTCAGCGCCCGCTCGGGAAGGATCTTCCAGTCCTCGGCCATGGGAACAAAGTGACGGTAGCGGAGCCACTGCTGCTTCTGGGAAGCGCCACCCACTGAATACGAGCGATAGTCCTGCGAAGGCCGCCAGGCGTCTGAATCTGTCGCGGCCGGGTCATCGGCGGGCTGCCGCGAGTCGATCGCTTCGTCCAGCGCCAAGCGGTCGAATGAGGACAAATCGAGTCCGCCGCGCTCGGCGGACCAGTCCATTGCCTTCCAGCGGACCGGCCAGCGCCGCTGGATCAGTTTCGGCAATACGTAGTCGTTGTCGTAGACGGCCTGCAGCAGGGCCTCGATCTTGGCAGGCGGCTTGCGTTGGATGTGTACTTTGCCTTCGGCGCGCAACTGGTTGAGCAAGTGGGCGTGGGACGGCTCGCGCCATACGCCCAGCGGGGCGGTCAGAATGTCGCCGCGCTGAATGATCACGGTTTCGTTGGGCAAACCGACGATCCGTTTGATAAAGTTCTGTTTGGCCGTCTCCGGATACTTGAACACGGCCACGTCCCAGCGGTGGGGGTCGCGGAATTCATAAGGGAACTTGGCAACGAGAATCCGGTCGCCCTTAAACGACGGGTAGTCCTTTCCCTCGGGGCGGTTGGGATCAATCGGCATGGTGTAGCGGCACATGGGACAAGTGCAGGCCACCACTTCCTTGCTGGCCAGATCACTCTTGATCCTATCCCGCACCCGGGCTAGATCAGCCAGGTTCTGCCGATGCCGATCTTCGTCGCGCTCGCTCAAACCCGGCCGCATCTGGGCTTCCAACCGCGCCAGGTCCCTTTCCACGGCCTTGAGCTCCGCCCGCTTCTTGTCGGCCGCGTCGTCCGCCGCCTCGCTGGCGCTGACTCGATAGGGGTAGCCGCACTCGGAGCAGACCAGGTCCTTGTGCTGGCCCATTAACGTGGGCGCCATCGACCCGGTCGGGATCACAAAGGCCTCGGCCTCGAACGTGCGAAACAGAAAGGCCAGCACGAAGGCGATCACGATCGACTCGACGGTCTCACGGACGCCGTCTTTGGCGGGGGGCCTCTCGGCGGCCGCCTGGCGGTCGCCGGCCTGCCCCGCCCTGCGATCGGCTGCTTTGGGACGGGCCACAGCGTCGGTCTTTTTATTCATATCAGTGAATATAGCGAATCCTGGGCGGATCAGGAACTTGAAAACAAACGCCCCGGCGGCATACGAGGCGGCTGGGAAAATGAACAAAAAACGGCTTGCCCAGCAACAGCTCGGCCCGCACGCCCGGCACCCCCGGCCAGGTGCGGCTGTCGTCCGATTGGGGGCTGTTGTCGCCCAGCACGAGGTATTCGTCAGGACCCAGCCGGTATTGGACCGGGGGGGCCGCCTCGCCCGCCTGGCGGACTGGCGTATAGTACACGTCGCGCAGCACGCGGATGTCCCAAACTTGCAGCGCGAGCCCGCGTGCTCCAATGCCCAGCGGCCGGCGGGGCTCGTCATCGCTCCAGCTCGAGCCGGCGGTCGGAGCGGCCGGCGTGTCCGCGGGCCCGCTGGTCTGATAGGGATGGCTGAACAAGCACGCTCCGTCCAGTGCCAGCATGAATTGCCGGTCCACCAGCGATAGTTGCACGTGCGCCGCCTGTCCCTGGGGCCAGTCCAGATCGTTCAATTCGGCCAGGACGGCCCCGTTGTGCAGGATGGTTCCACGCCGCAGGGCCGGCTCGACGAGGACCAGAAACCGCTCGCGTCCGTCGTTAGCCGCCAGGGCCAGCGACCCCTTTCCCGCCGATTGGAGCCGCGCTGCCAGCAGCAGATCGCGGACCTGAAACGACTGCGTTACGGGCCGCGTCTGGTTGTACCCGTAGGCGTCGGTAATCGGGGCTTCGCGAACGGCATCGGACCGGCCCGGCACGCGCCGCAGATGCCGGTACGTCAACCAATCGATGTGGTTGCCGCCAGCGGGCAACCCGTGCTTGGGCGGATCCAGCACATAGCCCCGGCCC
>JBBDNX010000133.1:0-6747 GCA_040877345.1 Pirellulales bacterium | reverse complement strand
CATTGGCACTCGCCCGCCTCGATCCTGGCCTGCGACGCCGGCAAGCACGTCTACGTCGAGAAACCCATTTCGCACAATATCCGCGAGAGCCGCTTGCTGGTCGAGGCAGCCGAGCGCAACCAAACCCTGGTGCAGCATGGCACGCAAAGCCGCAGCACGCGGATGATGATCGACGCGGTCAAGCTGCTGCGCGAGGGGATCATCGGCGACGTGCTCGTGGCCAAGTGCTGGAACATCCAGCGCCGCGGCTCGATCGGCCGCGGGCAAGACACCGATCCGCCCGCCGCCTTCGACTACGATGCCTGGGTCGGGCCGGCGCCCATGATCCCCTATCGCACCAACCGCGTCCATAATCGCTGGACCTGGTGGTACCACTTCGGCGCGGGCGACATGGGCAACGACGGCGTCCACGACATCGACTACACCCGTTGGGGATTGGGCGTCGATACCCACCCCGCCAGGATCTCGGCCCTGGGTGGCAAGTTCTACTTCGACGACGACGGAGAATTCCCCGATACCCAGCAGGTGACGTTCGAGTATCCCGGCGACGGCAAGCCGGGGAACCGGCGGCTGTTGATCTACGAGCAGCGGCTCTGGACGACCAACTATCCGCATAACTGCGACAGCGGCGCCGAGTTCTACGGCGACAAGGGACAGATGTTTCTCAGCCGCCGCGGCAAGATCGAGGTGCGAGCCGACCGCAACCAGCCGGTCACGGTCGACGTGGTGCCCGGCTCGCAGGACGACGAGGCCCACGTCGCCAACTTTTGCGACGCGGTCCGCGGCGCGTCACAGCTTAACGCCGACGCCCAGACGGGTCACCTCTCGACGTCGCTGTGCCACCTGGGCAACATCGCCACCCGCTTGAGCCGATCGATCGATTTCGATCCCGAAACCGAACAGGTCGTGGGAGACGCGGAGGCCAACGCCCTGGTCTGCCGCGAGTATCGCGACCACTGGGGCACGCCGCGCGACGCGTAGCCCTCAGGTCGCCTGGCTCTCGTCGTCCATCGGCTCCATGTGCACGCTGCGCTGCTTGGGATCGATCCACATCCGCAAAGAGCGGCCGAGGGTGTTGGTGAACTCCGCGCTCTGGCTGAGGTTCAACCGCCGCACGATGGCCGGGACTTGTCCCCGCTCGATCTTCCAATCCTTCAGAAAAGCTGCGATCGGATGGCCCGGCACCTGCGTGACCGCCACGTTGAAGCCTTTCGGCGGCATCGCCGTCAACTCCAGCCAATATCGCCCCCGCGGCGTGAACAGCGCCGCGTGCCCCTCGTAGCCCGCCCACTGCCGCACCAGCGAGGTGGCCAGCTCCTCCTGCCGCTCCCTGCCAAGCCGCCTGGGGTACAGCCGCTTCACCATATCGCAGGCGATTTTTCGCACGGCCCGGTGTAACTGCGCATGATCGGCCATCGCAAGGTCTCCCGCTCAAGGGTGTCGCCTTCAATCATTGCCCGATCCGCCCTTTCCGGCAAGCCGGGAAAGTGTTTTTTTCTTCGTTCCAACCCCCGCCGCCGACTAGATGTAATACATGTTGCCCGCGCGGCGGCGGGACCGGTCGATGAGATCCGCAAACGTGATGGTGCGAAGGGCCTCACGCTGCACGTCGGCCACCTCCTGCCAGGCGGCCTGCAAAACTTTGGCGGGCACCGAATCTTTCGACGCCATCGAATGGATCGGCTCATCCTGGCCGTCGATCACCTGCATCACCTCGCCCAACGAGATTTCGTCGGGCGGCTTGATCAAGCGGTAACCGCCCATCGCGCCGCGGGTGCTGGTCACGTAACCCGCGCCCTTGAGCTGCAGTAGAATCTGCACCAGAAAACGGGAAGGAATCCCGTGGTCTTCCGCGATCTTGCGGATCCGCACCGGCTCGCCCGAACCATAGCTTCCGGCCAGCTCGAGCATCGCGATACAGGCGTATTCGGTCTTGGCGGAGATTCGCACGCTTCCTCAGGTCACTCGTCCCGCGGCTCGAGGCTGTGCAGGCCGCACTCGGTCTTCGCCGTGCCGCTCCAACGCCCCGCCCGCTCGTCCTCGCCGAACAGCACCGCCCGAGTGCAAGGCCAGCAGCCGACGCTCGTGTAGCCCTGGTCGTGCAACGGATTGTAGGGAATGTCCTCGTCGCTGATCAGCTTCCAGACTTGCTTCTTCGTCCAACTGGCCAACGGGCTGATCTTGACCAGCCCAAACCTCTTGTCCCAACCGACAATCGGAGCCTGCGCCCGATCGGGGCTCTGATCGCGGCGAATGCCGCTCATCCAGGCCTTCATCCCCGCGGCAGCCTGCTTGAGCACCACGATCTTCCGGTCGTGGCAGCAGCGGTCGGGGTTCGACTTGTACAGCGGCCCGCCGTGCAGCGCCTCGTACGCCTCGACCGACAGCTCCGGCCGCTTCAATTCCACTTCAATCCCATACCGCTGGGCGATCCGGTCCCGCAGCGCCAGCGTTTCCTTGAACTGGTACCCGCTGTCCAAATTGAACACGTGGGTCCGCGGCTCGACCTGCGCCAGCCAGTGAAGGATCACGCACCCCTCGGGGCCAAAGGCCGTGGCCATCGTCAGCTTCGGAAAATACTGCTCGACCGCCCAGGCGATAATCTCCAGCGGCGAGGCCTGTTCCAGCCGGCGGCTGTGCTCGGCCAGCTCCGCCAGATCCACCGCCGCCGCGGGTTGGGACCATCCGGCCCCCCCGGGCTCTGGCTGCCGGAGCGTTTCTGCGGCAACGGCATCCGGGCCGCCGACGCCCATCGGGGCTGCCGGGTCGTGTTTTTTGCCGTCTGGAAGCGGTTCCATGGCGGCGGGCGTTATATTCACCAGCGTGGCCGACATCCCTAGAGAACACCCCGATTTGGATCCCTTGGCAGGCAATGCTACTAATGATGCTCACCAAAGTCAACTATACCGTTATTCGATGGTATCGTCGATCGGCGGGCCTCTTCTTCAACCTGTGCCGGTTTTGCCGATCCGTGCACGTGGGCCGGCACTTCGGACCCCTGAGCGCAAGTCGTTTGGGGCGAAATGCTTGACTCCCAAAGCCGCGAAAGTCACCATCCAGGGTCACGCGGCCTGCTGCCGGCGTGCATCTAAGAATCATCTCCTGGCACTGACCAATGACAGCCCAGCAAGCGTATGTGGCGGTCGACATGGGAGCCTCGGGCGGGCGAGTGCTGGCCGGCCTGTTCGATGGCGGCCGGCTGGAGTTGGCCGAACTGCACCGCTTCGAAAACGCCGCCATCAGCGCGGCCGGCGGATTGTTCTGGGACGTGCTGGGATTGTGGAACGAGGTGTGTCACGGGTTGGGCGCAGCGTCGTCGCGATTCGGGGGGCGGGTTGTGAGCGTCGGGGTGGACACTTGGGGGGTCGACTTCGCCCTGCTGGGGCGCGGCGACGTGCTCTTGGGCAATCCGCACTCCTACCGCGATCCGCGCAGCGAAGGGATGCTCGAGCGGGCGCTGGCCACGGTGAGCCGCGAAGAAATCTTCGCCCAGACCGGCCTGCAGTTCATGCCCATCAACACGCTCTATCAATTGCTCGCGATGCGCGTGCACGGCTCGCCGCTTTTGGACATGGCCCAGTCGCTGCTGATGATGCCCGACCTGTTCCATTGGCTTCTCACCGGCATCAAGGTCAACGAGTTCACCAACGCCACGACGACGCAGTTCTTCAATCCCACCCGGGGCGGATGGGCAACCGAGCTCTTGGAGCGGCTGAACCTGCCCACCCACATGCTGGGCCACATCGCACAGCCCGCCACCGCGCTGGGACCGCTGCGGGCCGACGTGGCGGCCGGCACCGGCTTGGCGAACGTCGGCGTGGTCCTGCCCCCCACGCACGATACGGCCAGCGCCGTGGCGGCCGTGCCGGCCTCGACCGTCGCCAGTCAACAACCCGACTGGTGCTACATCAGCTCGGGCACCTGGTTGTTGATGGGGGTCGAAGTGCCGCGGCCGGTGATCCATGAAGAATGCCGGCGGCTGAACTACACCAACGAGGGGGGAGTCGAAGGCACGACCAGGCTCTTGAAGAACATCACGGGCCTATGGCTGGTGCAGGAGTGCCGCCGCGTCTGGCGGCAGGCCGGCCGCGATTTTTCCTGGGAAGAGCTGAACCGCCTGTCGGCGGCCGCGCCCTCGATGGCCGCCTGGATCGATCCCGATGACGAGTCCTTCCTGGCGCCCGGCGACATGCCCGAGGCGATCCGCTCGTACTGCGCCAGGACCGGTCAGGTTCCACCGGCCGGCGAAGGGGCGATCGTGCGGACGGCGATCGAGAGCCTGGCGCTCAAGTGCCGCAAGGTGCTCGATGGGCTCGAAGGCTTGTGTTCGACCCGGATCGAAACCATCCACGTGGTCGGCGGCGGCAGTCAGAACGAGCAGCTCTGCCAGGCCACGGCCGACGCCTGCCAGCGGACGGTGTTGTCCGGGCCGGTTGAGGCCACGGCGATCGGCAACCTGATGGTTCAAGCCATGGCCGCCGGCGCCGTCGGCTCGCTGTCCGAGGCTCGCGACGTCATCCGGCGCAGCTTTCCGACGAAGCGATACGAGCCGAGCGACCCCGCGCGTTGGGGCCAAGCGTACCAGCGGTTTCTGTCGGTGATTGAAGCTGGACAACAACCAAGGAGTTGAAATGGCAGTCAAAGCGATTCCGGACGGCTATTACACGGTCACTCCGTATCTGATCGTCAAAGGCGCGGCCCGCGCGATCGAGTTCTACAAGAAGGCATTCGGTGCCACGGAGCTGGTGCGGATGGCCGACCCCAGCGGCAAGGTGGGGCATGCCGAGATCAGGATCGGCAACTCGCCGATCATGCTGGCCGACGAGTTCCCGGAGATGGGCGCTCGAAGTCCCGAATCGTTCGGCGGCTCGCCGGTGAGCATAGTGCTCTATATCGAAGACGTCGACGAGCGGTTCCGGCAGGCCATTGCCGCGGGCGCCAAGGAGGTCCGGCCGGTGAAGGACCAGTTCTACGGCGACCGGTCCGGCACGTTGACCGACCCCTTCGGGCACACCTGGACCATTGCGACTCACAAGGAAGACCTCTCGCCCGAGGAGATAAGCAAGCGCTTCGAGGCTTCGGCGCAACAGGGCGGCTGAGCTTCATATCAACGTGGTGCGAGTGGATCGGACGGGCAACGGTCCAAAACCACAAGACAGACGCAACCAAGGATTCGCAAGATGGTCAGAGTCGGCATTGTGGGCATCGGCTTCATGGGCATGATCCATTACCTGGCATACCAGAAGCTGCGCGGGGCGCGGGTGGCCGCGATTGCCACCCGCGATCCCAAACGGCTGGCCGGCGATTGGCGAGGCATCCAGGGCAACTTCGGCCCGCCAGGCGCCAAAATGAACCTGGGCAAGATCGCCCGCTATCCCCAGTGGCAGGCGCTGGTCGCCGACCCGGCCATCGACCTGGTCGATATCTGCCTGCCGCCCGCGCTGCACGCCGAGGTGGCGATTGCCGCACTGGCCGCCGGCAAGCACGTGCTGGTCGAGAAACCGCTCGCCCTGACCCCGGCCGACGGCGAGCGGATGGTGCGAGCGGCCCAGCGCACGGGCAAGCTGTTGATGGTGGGCCAGGTCCTCCCGTTCTTTCCGGAGTACGCCCAGGCGCACAAGCTGGTGACGGGAGGCAAACATGGCAAGCTGCTGGGCGCCCACTTCAAGCGGATCATCAGCGACCCGCTGTGGATCAAGGATTTTTACGACCCCGGCCGCGTGGGAGGTCCCGTGGTGGATCTGCACATCCACGATGCACACTTCATCCGCTTGTTGTGCGGGATGCCTCGGGCCGTGTTCAGCACCGGCCGCCGGCGGGGGAAGGTTGTCAAGTTCGTCAACACGCAGTTCCTGTTCGCCGAGGCGGAGCTTTCGATCACGGCCACCAGCGGGGTGATCGACCAGCAGGGGCGTGGTTTCACGCATGCCTTCGAGATCTACCTGGAGCGGGCCACGCTGCTGTACGACTTCGCCATCCTGGGCGGACAACCCAAGCTGAACGTGCCGTTCACCGTGCTGACGCGCGACGGCAAGGTATCCGCCCCCAAGCTGCCCCAGGTCGAGGCCTTCGAGGCGGAACTGGGCGAGGCGGTGGCCCGGGTCCGCGACGGCAAGCCTTCCCGGCTGCTTGCGGCCGACCTGGCGCTCGACGCCCTGGTGCTGTGCCACCGGCAGACGCAGTCGGTCCAACGCCGTAAGCTGGTCCAGGTGTGAGCAAAGGCACACGACGAACCAACGGCCGGCACGTTTCGTATTATCCCTTGCGGACGCGCGGCCTTGCCGCGGGAAGTGAAGGGATTCGCAGCACGGCGCATCTGGCGCCGCCGGCCTTCTCCGCAGAGCTCTCTTCGTGAGCGGACTGTACGCTCGGTCGTCAGTCTAATCCGTTCGACCGTTACGGCCGGCGCCGGGGATACCATCGTTGCCGGCGGCGCACCGGGCTGCGCCCCTGCCTGCCGGCGGTGGCGGACTTGACGGTGGCGCCGGGTAAGCGGAAAACTTTTTCGCCCGACTTTTTGACGGCCGGCAAAACGTAATCTATACTCCAACTGCCGGAGAGCTAGACCCGTTTCCGGCGGCTTGATCGACTTGGCACCCTGCTCCCACACCGTAAGGCACGGCTCCCACCGCAACGCTGCGGACCCCCTCCCCCTTGCCGGGGTCGCTCTGGGCGCGCATCGGTGGCTGACGTTGTCGCCCCCTCCATCATGCGAGTACCCATGCGACCTAGGGTCTACATCGGCGT
>JBBDNX010000132.1:0-1299 GCA_040877345.1 Pirellulales bacterium | reverse complement strand
CGGATGCCGCTGGACGACAAGCCGCTGTCGGCGGAGGAAATTGCCCTGATCACTGGTTGGATCCGTTCCGGAGCAACGTGGAAAAACAACTGGGCCTTTGAGCCGTCCCAACCGCACGAGCCCCCGGCGCTGAACGACGCGAGCTGGGTGGCCAGCCCGATCGACGCCTTTATCCTGGCCCGGCTGGAACAGGCCGGCCTGCCGCCATCGCCGCCGGCCGATCGGCTGGCCCTGATTCGCCGGACGTACTACGACCTGACCGGCTTGCCGCCGCCGCCGGACGAAGTAGCCGCCTTTGCCGCTGACGCGTCGCCCGCTGCGTATGAAAAGCTGGTCGATCGGCTGTTGGCATCGCCCCATTACGGCGAGCGATGGGGGCGGCACTGGCTCGACTCCGTTCGGTTCGCCGAGACCAACAGCTTCGAGCGCGACGGGGTAAAGCCGAATGCCTGGCGTTATCGCGATTACGTGATTCGGTCGTTCAACGACGACAAGCCGTACGACCAGTTCGTCCGCGAGCAATTGGCCGGCGACGAGCTGCCGGAAGCGACCACCGAGTCGATCATTGCCACCGGCTACTATCGGCTGGGTCTCTGGGACGACGAGCCGGCGGATGAGCTGCAGGCGCGGTTCGACGAGCTGGACGACATCGTGGCCACCACCAGCCAGGTGTTTTTGGGCCTCACGATCAACTGCGCCCGCTGCCACGACCACAAGATCGACCCGATTCCTCAAGCCGACTATTACCGGCTGCTGGCATTCTTTCACGAGCTGCACCCCTACGGCACGCGCGCGGATCAGACCTCCTGGAACCAGGCCGATATATCGCCGCCGGACATCGCCGCCAGGCACCAGCAGCTCGATCGGCAAAAGTCCCTCCTGCGCGGCCAAATGACCGAGATCGAACAGCGCGGCATCGCGGGCATGCCGGCCGAGGACCAACGCGCCAGCGAGGGCCCCGAGCGCGAGAAGCTGCTGAAGGAAAAGCTTTTCGATTACCTGGCTGAAGCGGATCGCCGCGAGTACAGCGAGCTGAAGCGTCAGCTCGACGAGTTGTCGGCTGGCGATTTGCCGCCTCGCCAAATGGCCCTGGCGGTCAAGTGCATGCCCCAGCCGCCACCGACCCATGTCCTGCTGCGTGGCAACCCGCACCTGCCCGGAGAAGAAGTCGAACCCGGTTTCCCAGAGTTGTTCAAGGCGGCCCCGCCCGTCATCCCCACACGGCCGCCCGGGCAGGCATCGTCGGGACGGCGGCTGGCTCTGGCCAACTGGATCGCCTCGCCGGACAACATGCTCACG
>JBBDNX010000131.1:0-6753 GCA_040877345.1 Pirellulales bacterium | reverse complement strand
GCGTCGTTGCTCTCGGCCACGGGGCGGGCCGCCTTGGTGAGGGGCAGGGGCTCGGGTTTGCCGCGGCCTTGCTTACCTCGCAGCAGCAGCGGAGTCTGGGTCTGGGTCTGACCGCTGGCCTGCCAGACCCAGGAACCGACACGCGTGCTGACGAAGTGGAACAGCTCGGCCAGGTCGACGTCGGTGTTGTCGTCTTGATCGGAGTCGGCCGCGCCGGCCAGTGCCTCGGCGACGGATTGGGCAAAGACGCTGGATCGCTCGTGGTAGGAGACGTGCGACCGCTCCAGCAGGCCGTGGGATGCCAGGACCCACAGGCTGGGATCGTCGAGCTTGCGGACCTCTTCCTCGACGAGGAGGGGGAACTCGTTGAGGAGCATGCCGGTTTGCACGTCGACTTCGAGCGTGCCGGCATCGAGGACGAGCAGCTTGGTGGAGGCGGTCGAGCGTGCGAGGTGGGCCAGGAGGTCGCCGAGCTTGTATCGGCCCGATCCGCCGGTTGCACTGTAATCGCTGCAAAGCAGCCAGGCGGTCGCCTCGCCGGCGGCATCGGTCACCGAGACGCCGTGGGCCGAGACGAACAGGATCAGCACGTCGTGGCCGGCCGGCACGCCGCGGACCTGCTGGGCGAGTGACGATTCGAGCTTGGGGGCCTCGGTCAGGTTGTCCCAGACGGCGACCGTTGTGTGGGGAGATTCGTCGAGCCGCCGCCAGCGGGCCAGGTCCTGGCTGACAAAGGGGAGGCTCGGGGCGTCCAGGACGTTGTATTCGGCGATGGGAAGGCAGGCGACGTGGACCTGCCTGGGGGCGGCGAAGAGGCTCCAAACAATCCAAGCCAGCAGGCCGCAAAGCGCCAGGACCGCCGCGGTGGCCAGGATCCGCTTGACGTGGCGGCTTTCGGGCTCGGCCTTGGCCGGTTTTGCCCGCCAGGAACCACGGGTAGGATTCGAGGGGCTTCGTGAACCGGGCATGTAACTCTCCCAGTTGCTGTGGGTGGCAACGTTGCCAGGCTCCTTTGGTATACCTCCGGGCGGCGGCGGTGGCTAGTTCAGGGAGGGATCCTTGGGCACGTGCTTGATGCCGAGCGTCGAGACAAGCTGGGCGGTGGTAATCTGCCTGGTGAGACGCGCCCAGAGGCCGTCTTGATCGCCGAACACCTCCTGGGCGGTCGCGGGGAGCTGGCGCCAGAAGCCGCCCTTCAACTCTTGTTCCAACTGGCCGCGGCCCCAGCCGGCATATCCGACAAAGAACCTGCCGGAGCCGTCCTTGATGGCGACGAGGTGCTCGAGGTTCTCCTTTTGGGTGCAGAAGTAGATTTGGGGCGCGACTTCGAGATCGCGCAGCTCTTCATGGGGATGGACGGCCATCAGCGGTCCCTGGATGGGCCCGCCCAGGTCGAGCATTGCGCCGGTTTCGCAGGGGCTTTCGCTCACCTGGTCCCAGACCTGCTTGACCGGCGCGCTGGAGCGGCGGTTGAGGATCAGGCCGATGGCGCCTTCGTCGTCGTGCTTGAAGACCAGGACCACGGAACGGGCGAAGTTGGGGTCGCGCAACTCGGTCGAGGCGACCAGCAATTGTCCTTTCAGCGATTCGTGTGGGGGGAACACGGGTCAGGTGAAGGCAGGAGGACGAGAGGCTAGGCGGCCACGCGACGGCGCGGGACGCCGGTTCGCCATGCATCACTGTAAACTGTAAACTGAGAGCTGAAAACTCTCGGCAGGGGATTCTGACGGAACAGGCTGGAAGCCTGTGCTACAGGGGGGAGAGGCGGGAAGCCTGTTTTAGTGCATGGCAAAGCCGCTGGTGGTCATCGACGTCGTGGGGTTGACCCATGACCTGCTGGGGCCTGACACTCCAAATATCCGGCGAGTCGCCGAGGACGGGTTCGCGCGGCCCATGGGCACGGTGCTGCCGGCGGTGACCTGCTCGGCCCAGTCGACGATGCTCACGGGCCTGCCGCCGCGGGAGCACGGCATCGTGGGCAACGGCTGGTACTTCCGCGACCTGGCCGAAGTGCTCTTCTGGCGGCAGTCGAATAACCTGGTGCACGGCGAGCGCATCTACCAGGCCGGCAAGCGCCGCGATCCGGGCTACACGACCGCCAAGATGTTCTGGTGGTACAACATGTACGCCGACGTGGAATGGTCGATGACGCCGCGGCCCAGCTATCCGGCCGACGGCCGCAAGATCATGGACAGCTACAGCCAGCCGGCCGAGCTGCGCGACCGCTTGCAGGAAAGGTTGGGCGTGTTTCCGCTGTTGAGGTTCTGGGGACCGGGGGCGGGCATCGAGAGCTCGCGGTGGATTGCGGAGGCCAGCCGCCTGATGATCGACGAGTACGCGCCGTCGCTGACGCTGGTTTACCTGCCGCACCTGGACTACGATTTGCAGCGGTTTGGTCCGGGCGACCCGCGGATCGGAGGCCAACTGCGGGCGGTGGACGCCGAGGCGGGCAAGGTGATCGATGCGGCACGCCGGGGCGGGGCCGAGGTGGTGGTGCTGTCGGAATACGCGATCAGCGAGGTCCGGCGGCCGGTGCACATCAACCGGGTGCTGCGGGAGCAGGGGTACGTGGCGGTGCGCCGCGAGCCGTTGGGCTGGGAGACGCTGGATGCCGGGGCGTCGCGGGCGTTTGCCGTGGCGGACCACCAGGTGGCGCACATCTATGTGCGGCGGCCGCAGGACATCGCGGGCGTGACGGCCCTGTTGCGGCGCACCGAAGGGATCGACCAGGTGCTCGACCGCGCGGGGCAGGCGGGCCACGGCCTGGACCACGAGCGCAGCGGCGAGCTGGTGGCCGTGGCTGCCCCTGAGGCGTGGTTCACGTATTATTTCTGGTTGGACGACGCGTTGGCGCCCGACTATGCACGAACCGTGGATATCCATCGCAAGCCGGGATACGACCCGGCGGAGCTGCTGGTCGATCCGCGGCTGCGGTTTCCGAAGCTGAAGGTGGCGCGGCGGCTGGCCCGCAAAGCGCTCGGATTGCGGTATTACATGGACGTGATCGGGCTGGATGCTTCGGTGGTCCGCGGCAGCCACGGCCGCCTGCCGGAGGCGGGCAGCGAGTCGAGCCAGGGGCCGGTGTTCGTATCGTCGTCCAAGGCGATCGAGCAGGACGCTATCGCGATGACGGAGGTGAAGGAACTGCTGTTGAGGCTGCACTGAAGCGGAGAGCGGGGGCGAAAGGAGGGCGCGGATGCGAGTGGCGGTGACGGGTGGCGGCGGGCAATTGGGGGGCGAGCTTTGCCGCCAATGGGGCGAGGCCGCCACGCCCTTGGACTTGCCCGAATTCGACTTGCTCGATGCCCAGGCGGTCAGGCGGGTGCTGCTGGAGCTGCGGCCGCAGGCGGTCGTGAACACGGCGGCCTATACGGCGGTGGATCGGGCCGAAGAAGTCGAGATGCTGTGCTGCGCCGTGAACGCCGAGGCGGTGCGGACGCTGGCGGGAGTGTGCCGGGAACTGGGCTGCCCGCTGGTGCAGATCAGCACGGACTACGTGTTCGGGCGGGACGCGGCGCGCGGGCGGCCCTACCGCGAGGAGGACGAGCCGGGGCCGCTGGGGGTGTATGGGCAGAGCAAGCTGGCGGGGGAAGTGGAGGCGGCCGCGTGGGAGGAGCACCTGATCGTCCGCACGTGCGGTCTGTACGGCAGGCGGGGCCCGCGGACGGCCGGCAGCAGCTTCGCGGAGACGATGCTGCGGTTGGCGAGCGAGGGGAAGCCGTTGCGTGTGGTGGACGATCAGCACTGTACGCCGACGTACGTGCCGCACGTGGCGGGGGCGCTGCGGTGGCTGGTGGAGCAGGGGGCCCGCGGCACGTATCACGTGGTGAACACGGGGGCGACCACCTGGCATGATTTTGCGGTGGAGCTGTTCCGTCAAGCGGGGCTGGCAGCGAGCATCGAGCGGATCAGCACGGCCCAGTACGGGGCCCGCGCGCCGCGGCCGTTGTACAGCGTGCTCGACACGGGCAAGTACCAGGCGAGCGGCGGACCGGCGATGCCGAGCTGGCAGGAGGCGGTGGGTGAATACCTGGCATCGCGCGAGCGGGAGGAGGGTCTCGCCGGCGGCGCGAAGAGCGGCTAGTGATCCTGGTATCCGACGAGCGAATCCATGCCCAGCCGCATCTTGAGCTCTTCGAACTGCTGATGGTATTGATCGCTTGAGGAGTGAACGTGCTCGGCCTCGGTGATGAACTTCATCTCGTCGTCGCAGCCGATGTTGCGGTCTTTGAAGACTTCTTCGAACTCGTGGAGGTTCTCGCCGTAGACGATGAGCAGCTTGTGCTCGTCGAACTGGACCTCTTGCGGGACGCCCGGGTTCAAGACGGCGATGCCGGTGCAGCCGTCGTTGAGCAGCAGATCCTCGAAGTCCCAAAGAATGCTCTTGAGCACGGGCAGGTCGATGTGCTCGCGGTAGAGGTCGACGTGCCCGCGGGCCTCGCGATTGTGGCTGGTTTCGAGGACGACGTCGACTTCGAAGCCGAGCGGGTCGAGCAGCTCCATGAACGTTTCGAAGAGTTGCTGGTTCGAGGCGGCGCCCATCAACACGGGGACGCTGGCGCGCGAGTCCTCATCGTGGTACACATCGTGGCGGTAGCCCTGGCTGGGCACCACCTGGAGGTCGTAGGAGGGCCTGATGGCGTCGGTCAGGACGAAATCGCCGTAGCGGACGACGCCGAGGTGGGCTTCCAGCTCTTCGTCGCTCAAGCGCTCGAAGCTGCTGGTGCCCACGGCGACATTGCCGTCGCGGAACACGTTGCGGAAAAAACGCTTCAAGAACCCCATGGGCTTAGTCCACCTCGCGACAGGCAGCCGTAGCCACGGCGCCCGCGTTGCTGGTCAATTCTTGGTCTCCGCAAGAACCGTAGGTCATAAAGCCGCCACTCAAGTAAGCCCGCCAGGGCGGAAGTTTTTTTGGCCGCCGGAAAGACCGGCCCGCGACGGAATAATCCCCGCACCTGTTACCCGTGGACCCGCTGGGGCCGCCCACCGCCGGCTCGAAAGAACTGCGCGTGGATCCCCAGTATTAGTCTAGCATTTGGCTTCCTGCCAGGCGGCCCGCCGGACCGATTTTGAACGGAAACCGGGACGGAAAATGGGCGAGCCTGCCGGTCGCGGAAACTCCGCCAGCGCACGTGTTTCGTACAGCCGCTGCGTCCGGCCTTTTCGTCACCGGCAGCCAAAAGAAAGGACGCAAAGCCGCTGGTGAAACAGGGGCTGTCGGCTACCGGACTTGGGCTGCCGACCACTTTCGGAGCGGGCGGACCGCACTACGCCACCACTCGCGGAGCGAGCGGAACACCCTACGCCACCACTCGCGGAGCGAGCGGAATACATTCCCGGAGCCGCCGGCGGATTTTATTAGCCCCCCCCGGCAGGTCAATCCATGTCCTTATCCCTCTACGCAGCGAGCAGCCGATTCGTTCGGAACAGGCTGGAGGCCGGAGGCTGGAGGCTGGAGGACGAAGAACGAGTGGGGCACTGCTTCTCGTCCGCCTTTGGCGGAGCACGCCGGCTGACTCCAAGCAGTGGCACGGGTGTGGTCCAAGCACTGGCAGCGGTGGTCAATCGGGGAGCTTGAAATCGGCAATCCAGAGCTGGCTGGAGCCGTCGGCCGTGCGGTTGCTGGTCCACATCAACCGGCGGCCGTCGGGCGAGAAGACCGGCAGCACATCGGCCGAGGGATGGTCGGTCACCCGCTGGGGCGGGCCGGCCGAAAGGCGTCCGTCCTGGACCTCGTAGCGCATCAGCCAAAGGTCGTAGTTGGGCCGGGCCGCGGGGTCGGAGTGGTCGGCGCCGGCCCAGATGATCCAAGGCTGGGTGGGGTGCCAGTAGGGGGCCCAATTGACCCCCTGGTTGTCGGTCAAGGCCACCTCGTTTTTGCCGTCGATTCCAATGCAGTAGATCTGCAGCATGTCCTTTTGCTTGCGGTCGCTGCGGAAGACGACCCAGCGGCCGTCGGGCGAGATGAATGGGCCGCCGTCGTAGCCGGGTGCGTTGGTCAGCCGCCGAACGTTCGAGCCGTCGGCGTCCATCAGGTACAGATCGGGATCGCCGTCGCGGGTGCTGGCAAAAGCGATCTGGGTGCCATCGGGCGACCAGGCGCCCTCGGCGTCGTAGCCGGGCGCGTTGGTCAAGCGGCGGAGGATGTTGCCGTCCAGGTCGGCCTCGAAGATGTCGTAGTGCGGGTCAAAGCTCCAGTCGTAGCGGCGCCGGCGGCCGCTGGCGGCGTCGTCGGCCTGGCGGCGGCGCTCGAGTTCCTCGGTTTCGCTCAGCTTGGGGTCGAGGTGGCTGGAGGCAAACAGCAGCCGCGTGCCGTCCGGCGAGAAGTAACTGCAGGTCGTGCGGCCTCGGCCGGTGCTGATCCGCTTGGGCTGGGCTGCGCCCAACGGCTGGGTGTAGATCTGGTAAAACGGGTAGTCGGCGGTGACTGCCTGGTAGATGATGTTCGTGCCGTCGGGAGAAAAGTAGCCCTCGCCCGCTTTGACAAAGCCGCCCTGGCTGCGCTCGGCGGTCACCTGGCGGATGTTCGAGAGCAGCACGGGTTCGATCGAGTCGCGCGGTGCCGCTTTTTCGGCGGCAGGCTCCTGGGCCCTCGACTGCGAGGCGAAGGCGGCCAGTGCCAGGCAAACCAGCAGCAACGGGCAACGGTGCCCGAGGCGATGGCTGGACCGGGAACGATGCGACGGGCCGGGATGCGACATTTGCGTTCCTATGATTATGGGAGTGCTTGTTCCGGAGAAGACCGTTGAG
>JBBDNX010000130.1:0-1302 GCA_040877345.1 Pirellulales bacterium | reverse complement strand
AGGTTCGCCAAGTTTTTCATCATTCAGGGTGCCGGCACGACATGACCGACTCGCCGGAGTTCTGGCTGCTTCGCCCGCGAGAAGGTGACGGCGTAAGATGGGGGGCATGAAAATATCGGACACGTCCGAACCAGTGCTGCCGCGGCCGGGCACGGGCCGGCTGTTGATCCTGGCGGCGACGCTCTTGTGGAGCACCAACGGGCTGTTCGCCAAGTCGCCGACCTTCGACTCGTGGCCGCTCGAGGCGCGGGGCACGATGCTGGCGTTCTGGCGGGCGGCGTTTGCCGGCTTGCTCATCCTGCCCGCCGTGCGCCGGCCACGCTGGGACGCGCGGCTCGTGCCGATGACCATCGCCTTCACCGCGATGAACGTCTGCTTCCTGAAGTCGATGACCATGACCACGGCGGCCAACGCCATCTGGCTGCAGAGCACCGCGCCGTTGTGGGTGTTCGTGTGCGGCCTGCTATTTTGGCGCAGCTCGCTCGATCGCCGCGACGCCGTTCCGCTGGCCTGCGGGCTGGCCGGCGTAGCGACGATCCTCTATTTCGAGCTCGATCCGGCCGCCTTCGGAACCCAGCAGGCAGGCGTGCTGTATGGCCTGGCGTCAGGCGTGTTCTACGCCGGAGTGGTGATGTTTCTGCGCGCGCTCAGCAAGCACAATTCCGCCTGGCTGGTGGCATTGAACCACCTGGTGGCCGCGGCCGTGCTGATCCCGTTGGGTTTCGCACACCAGATCACCGGAATGCAGTTTTTGGTGCTGGCTGCCTTTGGCCTGGTGCAGATGGGTTTGCCGTATCTGCTTTTTGCCCGAGGGCTGCGTGCAGTATCGAGCCAGGAGGGGGCGTTGATCGGCTTGACCGAACCGGTGATGTCGCCGCTGTGGGTCTTTCTGGCCCACGGCGAGCAGCCCGCCTGGTGGACGCTGCTCGGCGGCGCGCTGATCCTGGCGGGCCTTCTAGCCCGGTACTGGCGGAAGAAGGAGGAAACGTAGAACGGAATTCATTCCGTTTCCGCGGCGTGTCAAATTAAGGAGGATACGAATTCGGAAGAAGAAACCGGAATGAATTCCGTTCTACGGACGGAGCACGAGCCGGGTCAGCTCGGGGGGGCAGCGCCAGCGGAAGGGGAGACGGCCGGAAATGCCGCGGGATACGTACAAGAGCGTGGGCGGTTGCCAGAAAGCTCCAGACGCGTAGCGGCAGCCGTGGACGCTGGGGGAGAAAACGGCGCCAACCAGGGGCAGCATCACCTGGCCGCCGTGGTTGTGCCCGGAGAGCATCAGGTCGATCGACTGGCCGCGAG
>JBBDNX010000129.1:0-6777 GCA_040877345.1 Pirellulales bacterium | reverse complement strand
CCCGACCCTGCACGGAGAATTGAAGAAAACCCCATAATCCACTCAACTCGCCGGGGTCTTGCGACCGATATCAAGACCTACTGTCGGTAGCGAACCGACCGTTAACTTGTACCGATTCGGCAAGCATTGACGGCGGGGAGAACCATCGTGCGGCCGGCTGGGGCCTGGTCTCCGGCCGGGCAGCTACCACGCTCGCAGGCAAGGCTGCCGCGCGGCGGGTCGCTGTGGATCCCTTGCTTGGGCAATCACGGAGGAATGCATGGCAACAACGGTCGCTCCCGAGGACGTCGCTCAACTCTGGGGGGCCTTCAAGGCGGACATGTCGAACCAGCAGCTCCGCAACCGGCTGGTCGAGCTGTATCTGCCGCTGGTCAAGTACAACGGTGAACGGATCTGGTCGCGGCTGCCCGAAGGGGTCGAGCTGGACGACCTGATCAGCGCCGGCGTGTTCGGGCTGATGGACGCAATCGACGCCTTTGACCTGTCGCGGGGCGTCAAGTTCGAGACCTATTGCGTGCCCCGCATCCGCGGCGCCATGCTCGACGAGCTGCGGACCATGGACTGGGTGCCCCGGCTGGTCCGGTCCAAGGCCAGCAAGCTCAACGAGGCCGTCAAGACCCTGGAGGCGAAGCTGGGCCGCCAGCCCACGGAAATCGAGCTCTCGCAGCAATTGGGCATCAGCGTTCCCGAGCTGGAAAAAATGATGCTCGACGCGAACGCCGTGGGCCTGATCAGCCTCAACAAGAAGTGGTACGAGACCGACAGCTACAAGGACGTGCGGGAGATCGACATCCTCGAGGACAAGAAGGGCGAGGATCCCACCCGGCGAATCCAGAAGACCGACCTGATGCGGCTGGTCACCAAGGGCTTGAACCGCAACGAGCGGTTGATCATCATTCTCTATTATTATGAAGAGCTCACCATGAAGGAGATCGGCGCCACGCTCGATCTCTCGGAAAGCCGCGTCAGCCAGATGCACAGCTCCATCGTGCAGCGGCTGCAAAGCCAGCTCGAGCGGCGCCGCCCCGAGTTCGGAACCTGACGCCATGCGGGCCCCGCGGCCGGCAGCCGCGCCGGCCCAGGCCGCCGCAATGAGAATTGTCCTTTGCTATCCGGTCGAGCGCAAGCACCTCGATCGGATTGCCGCCGTGGCGCCCGCGGCCGAGCTGGTCGATGCCGGGCAGGAGCAGGTGGCCCGCGAGATCCTCTCGGCCGACATCTTTTGCGGCCACGCCAAGCTGCACCCGGTCCCCTGGGACGAGGTGGTGCGGCGAGGCCGGCTGGCCTGGATCCAGTCGTCCGCGGCGGGTTTGGATCACTGCCTGGTGCCCTCGGTGGTGGCCTCGCCGATCGTCGTCACCAGCGCCTCCGGAGTGCTGGCCGACCAGGTCGCTGAACACGCGTTGGCCCTGACCACTGCCTTGTTGCGGAGCCTGCCGGTCTTCTTCCGGGCCCAGCAGGCCCGGGAGTTCGTCCGCCGCCCCACGCGCGACCTGCACCACAGCACCATCGGCATCGTCGGCTTTGGCGGCAATGGAAGGCGGCTGGCCGAAGTGCTCCGCGTCTTCAAGACGCGGCTGCTGGCCACCGACGTGTTCCCGGTCGACAAGCCCGAGTGGGTCGAGGCGCTCTGGCCGCCCGACCGGCTCGACGATCTGCTGGCCGCCTCGGATATCGTGATCCTGGCGGCGCCCCTGACCGAGGCGACGCGCGGCATGATCCACGCCGACTCGCTGGCCCGCATGAAACCAGGCGCCCTGTTGATCAACGTGGCGCGGGGCGGGCTGGTGGTCGAGGCCGACCTGGTCGCCTCCCTGCGGCAGGGGCACCTGGGCGGCGCGGGGCTGGACGTCACCGAGCACGAGCCGCTGCCGGCCGGCAGTCCCTTGTGGCAGATGCCGCAGGTGATCATCACGCCCCACGTCGGCGGGCAGAGCGCCCGCCGCATCGACGACATGACCGAGCTGTTCTGCGAGAACCTCAGGCGCTGGCTGGGCGGAATGCCTCTGTTGAACGAAGTCGATAAGCAGCTTGGCTTTCCGGTGCGAGGCCCGAGACCGCACTAGACGCCGTCGCGGCCACCCGCCTAAGATACGGCGGGCCTCGGCTGCGAGGCTCCGGACATGTGGCCCAGGCTCGATTCAGATGGCAACTACGACGTTTCTCGAAGGCTCATTGACGCTGACTCTCAACGGGCGTCCGGCGGTTCGCTGTCCTGCGTATCTGCGCGAACGATATCAGAAACTCATCGACGAAAAACGGCTGAGCTGGACCGAGCACCACCGCCTGCTCAAGCTGCTCGGCTCGGGGGGGCAGGGGGTGGTCTACCTGAGCGAGCGCCGCGGCACCGACAGCTTCACGCTGCCCGTCGCGCTGAAGATCTTTTCTCCCGACCACTACGAAGACGCTCGCAGCTACGACGAGGCGATGGGCCGCATCGCCCACGTGGCCGCCCGCGTGGCCCAAATCCAGCAGGACAACCTGCTCGACGTGCACAACTTCGTGGACCGCAATCGCATCCGCGTGATGGAGATGGAATGGGTCGACGGCTACGACCTGCACCGCCTGCTCACGCTGTCGATGCTGGACCAGGTCAAAAACCGGGTCAGCGGCAAGCGCTGGGATTATTTGAATAACGTGATCGTCACCGCCGGGCCCCTGCAGCCGCGGTTGAAACCGGGCATCGCCATCGCGGTCTTGCGCGAGTGCCTGGCGGCGCTGGCCGCCCTGCACCGCGAGGGCATCGTGCACGGCGACCTCAAGCCGTCGAACATCATGCTGAAGCGGACCGGCAACGCGAAGATCATCGACATCGGCTCGGCCTTTGAGATCGACGCGGCGCCGACCCGCCGCACCTGCACGCCCAACTACACCGCCCCCGAGGTGCTGGATGGCGCGTGCGCATCGGTCCGCTCAGACCTGTGCAGCCTGGGCTACGTGTTGATCGAGATGCTGTCCGGCGCGCCCCCTTTTTTGGGTCAGACGAACTACCGCGAGCTGATGGAAGCCAAGCGGATGCTGGTGCAACGGCTGCCCGAGCGGCTGCCCAAGGATATCGTTTGCAGCGAGCTCTTGATGAACCTGATCAAGAGCCTGATCGCCCCCGACCCGATGTGCCGCTTCCCCAGCGCCGAGGCGGCCGACATGGTCAAGGACGGCGCCGCCAGCTTCCATCGCCTGCTGGTCAAGGGCGACCTGGCCAGCGAGTACGAGAACGAGATCCGCCTCTGGCTGGAAGAACTCGAGTGAATTATTCGTCCAGCATCACGCGCTGGCCCACCGCGTGACTCTGCCGCGATTTCTGCACGATCACCAATGCCCGGTACGCATCCTCCAGTCCCGCCGTGTTGCGCACCAGGCTGGTCACCGATCGGTGGAACTGCGCCAAGAGTTGTTCGCCGACCGGCCGCTCGCTGTCCAGCGACTCCTGGTGCCGCCCCGCCTTGTCGAACCAGACCAGCGTGGTCGGCAGGTCCACAAAGGCAATCCCCTGCTCGCAGGCCACCTGCAGCGCCGCCGGCGGTCTGTAGGCCACCGCCTCCTGCCACGCCGCCGGCATATAGCGCCCGCAACTGATCTGCGCCGTGGGGCCCGTGCCCGGCGGCCCGCCCCGCGAAAAGTCGAGGCTCATCATCTGGTAGTCGTCCTCGAGCGCCTTTGCGGCGGCATCGATCAGCCCGCTGTGCTGCAGGCCGATCACCGACGTGGGGTTGTGTCCCACCACGTACGTGCACCAGTCCACCAGCTCGATCAGGTCGCTGGTCGGTGAACTGGGAATACCAAGACGCCCGCTGGCGCCCGGCGGATCCTCGGCCGGACGGCGCATGTGGCAAAACAACAGCCGCGGCGGCCCCAGCCGCGTGGCAATCAGTTCCTTGAGGCGCAAAGTCGCCGGCGACTGGCGGCGGGCGAATTCGCTCATGAAAGCGATGCCTGCCTGCTCCACCCGCTCCTTGACCCGCCGCGCCTGTTCCAGGTCGATTTCCAGCGTCGTCGCGCAGTAGACCGCCTTGCCCGCGTCGCAAGCCGCCAAGATCGGCAGGCAGCCGTACCACTGCGGGGCCAGCATCAGCACGGCGTCCACGTCCGAACGTTCGGCCAGCGCCCGGAACCCGTCCACCGCCTGGGCGCCAAAATCGCGGGCCGCCTGCTGCGCACGCAGCGAAATCTGCTCGCACACCGCACGCACCTCGAAGCGGTCGCCCAACGCGCGCAGCGCCGGGCGGTGGCGCACTTCCCAGGCATGGCCAAGGCCGACTAGGCCGACGCGAAGCTTCATAGGCGTGACTGTGGCCCAAAACCCAGGCGAGTTCGGCAATTGCGCGTGCGGCCTGCTGGACCCGCCCCTGGCGCGAATCCCCAGACTGCGACCCACGAGTATACCCCTTAACGCCGCCAAACCAAACGGTTGCGGACAGCGGGGCGCGGCACAACCGCAACGCGACGGTCCGCTCGTGCAGCCCTCAGGATCCGCACAGGATGCCGTCCGCACCCCCCGGAAGCTGGCCCTCTGTGCTTGACGAGCCCCGGGGGCAAGCAACGTTTTGAATAGGTGGATTCCGACAGATTCAATCGGCCACATCTCTTCCACCCCCGCTGTTGAGCGGCAACCCGGACCAAGACGCTCACTTGCCTATGCCCACCGGGCACCGGCCGGCAAACTTTGCGCAAACATCCTTTTCCAATTCAAATTGCCCAGTTAGACTAGCAGCCCAGGACAGTGGGGCATTTGGACAGTGTGGACGATTCCCGCTTTCGATTGAAGGAGCCCGCGATCATGACGAACATCACATTTGCACTCATGCTATTGGCCGCGCTGGCGGCCGCCCCCGCCGATGAAGCACCGAGACACCAGACCTATGCGCAGGCCCACAGGCTGACGGCCCAGACCGGTCGCCCGCTCGTGGTCCTGGTCGGTGCCGACTGGTGTTCCGCCTGCCGGCAAATGAAACAGGGCGCGCTGCCCCAAGTGGCTCAACGAGGCCTGCTCAACAAGGTCTCGTTTGCCGTCGTCAACACCGACCACGAAGGGCCGCTGGCCAAAAAGCTGATGAGGGAGACCTCCATCCCGCAGCTCATCATGTATCGTAAGACATCGGACGGTTGGCGGCGGCATTCGATGGTCGGAGCCCGCACGCCTGCCGAGATCGAGTCGTTCATCGGCCAAGGCCTGGCCCCCTCTGCGGCCCAGGTCTCGGCCAAATAGCCGGCCGGGAAATAGCCGACCGCTCCCGGGATCCGCGTGCGCGTTTCGATCATCATCCCGGCATTGAACGAAGAGCCGAACATCCGCCAGGCGGCAGAGCGGGCATGGCAAACCGGTGCCGCCGAGGTGATCGTCGTCGACGGCGGCAGTCACGACGCGACTGCCGAAGCCGCCCGCGAGGCGGGTTGCCGCGTGCTTGCCGGCCGCCGCGGCAGGGGGGCACAGCAGAACCTGGGAGCGCGGGCGGCCGCCGGAGACGTGCTGCTCTTCTTGCACGCCGATTGCTGGCTGGCGCACGACGGACTGGCGCAGATCGCCCGCGCCCTGGACGACCGCCGGCAGGCAGCCGGCGCCTTCGAGCAGCGGATCGAGGCCGACGGTCTGCTGTTCCGCCTGCTGGAGCGAGGGAACGCCTGGCGCGTGCGGCGCCGCGGCCTGGTCTATGGCGACCAGGGGATTTTTGTTCGCCGCGAGTTGTTCGACCAGCTCAACGGTTTCCCCGAGGTCGCCTTGATGGAGGACCTCTTATTCATGAAGCGCTTGCGGCGCGTAGTCTGGCCGTTGCTGCTGGCCGGGCCTCTCCACGTCAGCGCCCGCCGCTGGCAGCGGCATGGAGTGATTCGTCAAACCGTCCGCAACAGCCTGCTGTTGGCCGCCGCCCGGCTCGGCGTGCCTCCCGACCGGCTGGCGCGCTACTACACCCCCCATCGCTGAATCAGACCTTGTGCGGCCGATCGGCAGCGGCTGCTTCGTGCCAGGCGCCGGCCGCAACTTCCACGAAGCTGCTGGCCAAAAAGCCGAACAAGCCACCGACGACCGCCGACGAAACTCCGCCAATGGCCACGCCCGCGATCCCCGCACGCTGAAGGGCGGAGGCAACCAGCAGCAGCGTCCCCAGAGACCCGCCCACCAGTGCCGCGGCGACGGTGGCCGCCACCATCGATCGTCCCGGCCGCTTGTTCTCTCGCAACTGGATTACCGATTGCACCAAGGCCCGCTCGGTTGCCGTGGAGCCGGGCCCGCCGCGCCCGGGCCCAGGCTGATCGGGCCGATCGGATGGCGTTCGCCGGGCGGCCTTGGTACCCCAGGCGTTGGCGGCCACGTGGGCGAAGCCCAACAGCGCGAACCAGGCCAGGACCACCGACCAGGGAAACCCCACCACGTCCATCAGCGCGAACAGGGCGCACAAGCCCGCCACACCGGCAAACAGGGCCCGCAAGCCGAATTGAAACGGCCGCGCGGCCTCGGTCGGCCTGTTCGGGGCGGCGTCGGCGGGCTCTATCTTCATAACAACGTCTGGGGAAAAAACGCCTTTCCTGCCCGGGCAGCTCAAAGGCCTGCAGTATGGCATGTCCCTCCCTTCAGAGTATACGCTAACCGGAACGGGCGGACACTCCAGATGCAAGGGACGCGGGATACAATGCTGCGCCCCAGTCCGCGAGCCAGATAGTGCAGCCAACCCGATCATGCCGGAAAGATGACGGAGGGCGCTCCCAGGGCCGTCACTTAAAAGCGAGGGGAATTTTCAAAATGGTCGTGGCCCGGCGACGTTTCTACGGTGCTCGTTGCTT